>CAZKQM010000001.1:0-75481 GCA_964554895.1 uncultured Maribacter sp.
ACAAGTATACGTATTAAAATCAAAAATTGGCTTATTCTAAAAATTATGACGCCGGATAAAATTATAAATAAATCGATTTTGTAAGTTGCTAAATTAGCACCTAACCAATCAAATTACATCACTTAAATTTGTAAAAAAAGAAGATTTACCTTGAAGAACTTTTAAACAAGAATTAATCTTTAAAATATTCAGAAATAAGCATTTGTAATTTAACTTAATAGTTGTACATTTGCACCCCGTTTATTGGGAACAAAGTGTTAATTGTAAAATCAGAAAACAGTGGATTCATTAAGTTATAAGACAATTTCTGCCAACAGAAAGACCGTTGATAAAAAATGGTTGTTGGTTGATGCTGAAGGACAAACCTTAGGTCGTCTTTCATCGAAAGTTGCAAAATTATTAAGAGGCAAGCATAAGCCTAACTTTACGCCTCATGTTGATTGTGGAGACAATGTAGTTATTATCAATGCTGAAAAAATAACACTTTCTGGTAAAAAATGGGATTCTAAAGTATATCAACGTTACACAGGATACCCAGGCGGGCAACGTGAAACCAAAGTAGTTGATTTATTAGCTAAAAATCCGGGTAGAATTGTTGAAAAAGCAATTAAAGGAATGTTGCCAAAAAATAGATTGGGTGCTGAGTTATTCAGAAACTTAAAAGTATATGCAGGCACTGAGCATGGTCAAGAAGCTCAAAAACCTACACTAATTAACTTAAACGACTTCAAGTAATGGAGACAATACATAAAATAGGAAGAAGAAAAACAGCTGTTGCACGTGTTTACGTTTCTAAAGGAAAAGGTAACATCACAATCAACAAACGTGATTTACAGCAATATTTTCCAACGGCTACTTTACAGTATAAAGTAAAACAACCTTTCACGCTAACAAGTACTGATGGCGATTATGACGTAAATGTTAATGTTTACGGTGGTGGTATTACAGGGCAAGCTGAAGCAATTAGATTGGCTCTTTCTAGAGTATTGTGTGAAATTGATGCTGAAAACAGAACTACCTTGAAACCTGAAGGTTTACTTACAAGAGACCCAAGAATGGTTGAGCGTAAGAAGTTTGGTCAGAAGAAAGCTCGTAAGAAGTTCCAATTCTCGAAACGTTAATATTGAATTCATTTTAGCGTCTTTTAAACAGATGCAATATTTTATAGATTATATTTTAAACAAACCCTGATACTCTCGAATAGTCGGGACAGGAATAACCCAGTTCATTGAAAATCTTTCGTAAGAGAGAAGATTAAAAATTCTGACTTTAAGTTAAAGCAGAAAAAATTAGTTTAGCATCTAAATGATTGAGGCTAACGTTTTACGGCGTTTACCACTCAAACATTGCTAATTCAAAAGAACGTAAACTAAGAAAAATGGCGAAAGTCGAAGTAAAACAATTATTAGAAGCAGGTGTGCATTTTGGGCACCTAACCAGAAAGTGGAATCCGAACATGGCTCCTTACATCTACATGGAGCGCAACGGAATTCACGTAATCAATCTTTACAAAACAGTAGCAAAATTAGATGAAGCTAATGAAGCGCTTAGCAAAATAGCAGCTTCAGGTAGAAAAATTCTTTTTGTTGCAACTAAAAAACAAGCAAAAGATATTGTTGCTGAAAAAGTAGCAAACGTAAATATGCCCTACATCACAGAAAGATGGCCAGGTGGTATGCTGACTAATTTTGTAACCATAAGAAAAGCGGTTAAGAAAATGGCAGCCATTGATCGAATGAAAAAAGATGGTACTTTTCTAACACTTTCTAAAAAAGAAAGACTGCAAGTTGATCGTTTACGTCAAAAATTAGAAAAGAACTTAGGATCTATTTCTGAAATGACACGTTTACCAGGAGCGCTTTTTGTAGTAGATACCATGCGAGAGCATATCGCTGTTAAGGAAGCTCAAAAATTGAATATTCCGATTTTTGCGATGGTTGATACCAACTCTGACCCTAGAGCTATAGATTACGTTATTCCTTCAAATGATGATGCATCAAAATCAATTGACATTATCATGACTCAGGTTACTGATGCAATTGCTCAAGGTTTAGCAGATCGCAAATCTGAAAAGCAAGCAACTAAAGAAGGTGCTGAAGCACCAAAAGAAAAAACTACCGAACCTAAAGAAGAGGTAAAGGCTGCAGCTCCTGCAAAAGTTGAGAAAAAAGCTGAGGTCGCAAAAGAAGAAAAACCAAAAGCGGCTGCTAAAAAAGAAAAGCCAGCAAAAGAAGAAAAGCCAGCAAAAGAAGAGAAGCCTAAAGCTACTCCTAAAAAGGCAACGAAGTCAAAAGCTGAAAAAGCAGATGACTTAACGAAGATTGAAGGTGTTGGCCCAAAAGCAGCAGAATACCTAACTGCGGCGGGTCTTGACACTTTTGCTAAAGTTGCTAAAGCTAAGGCAGATAAAATGAAAGAAATCTTAACAACAGCTAGTTCAAGAATGGGTCATTTAGATCCAACTTCATGGCCAAAGCAAGCTAAGATGGCTGCTGATGGCAAATGGGATGAACTTAAAGAATGGCAAAACAATACTAAAGGTGGAGTTGAATAAACCATTTATAAAAATAATAGATTACTAAAAAGATTCCCCTATTCACGGGAATGACAATAAAAATTATAATTATGGCAAAGATTACAGCCGCAGAAGTTAATAAATTAAGAAAAGCTACAGGTGCAGGTATGATGGACTGCAAAAATGCTTTGGTTGAAGCCGAAGGCGATTTTGACAAAGCAATTGAAGTTCTTCGTAAAAAAGGCCAGAAGGTTGCTGCTAAAAGAGCAGACAGAGAGTCATCTGAAGGAGCTGCAATAGCTAAGGTAAATGCTAATCAAACAGCAGGTGTTGCGCTAGTTCTTGGATGCGAAACTGATTTTGTTGGAAAAAACGAAAAATTTGTTGCCCTAGCTAATGAATTAGCTGAAAAGGCATTGAACTATGATACTAAAGATGCATTTTTAGCGTCAGATTTTGGAGGCATGACGGTGGCAGAAAAACTTATTGAGCAAACTGGCGTTATTGGAGAAAAATTAGATATCACTGCTTTTGAAAAATTAGAAGCACCTTACGTTGGTAGTTATGTACATATTAATAAAATTGCTGCTTTAGTAGGTTTATCAGCTAAGGTTGAAACTGCTGATGTTCTTTCTAAGGATGTTTCAATGCAGGTAGCATCAATGGGTGCAACAACTTTATCTTACAAAGATTTTGATCCAGAATTTGTTGCGGCAGAAACTGAGGCTAGAATCGCAGTAATTGAAAAAGATAATATCGAGTTAGGCCGTTTAGGTAAAACGCTTAAAAACGTACCACAATACATTTCTATGGCGCAATTAACAGATGGTGTTTTAGCGCAAGCAGAAGAAGATGCAAAAGCTCAATTAAAAGCGGAAGGAAAACCAGAACAGATTTGGGATAAAATTCTTCCGGGCAAAATGGAAAGATTTATTTCAGACAACACTACTTTAGATCAAGAGCAGTGTTTGTTAGATCAAAATTTTATCAAAGATGAGAAAATCAATGTAGCTGCCTATGTTGAAACTCACGGTGATGTTTCTGTTGTAGGTTTTAAACGCGCAACTGTGGGTTAAGAATTAACCAACTAATTTAAAACCGCTAATCTTTGTTGATTAGCGGTTTTTTTATAAAACAATCAATTATTTTAATTTTTTAACCATGCCTCACGTAATGTTACTTGATCTTCGGTTGCGTTTTCTAGAGGCACTAATTCTAGGGCGTTCAATACAGGTGAACCAGCCTTGCCCTCTAGAGTTAATTCTACCTCACCGCGTTGAACAATCATGTTTACAGGGGTTTCTGGAGTCCAAGCAAAACTTTGTCCAATAATTGGTCTAATCGCTTCTAATGTAATAGCTGTTCCGTTTATAGATTTGATGACATCGCCACCTTCAACACCTAAATTTTTGAAGAAACTATTGAGTTCTATTCCTTTTCTAATAAAAATTGCATTGTTATTCGATTGATCTACATCAATAAAGGGAATATCACCATCTAAAAAGTATCCCGTCTTTTTTTCAACAATCTTTGAAGAAAGACCCACTTTTTCAAAATACTGATTATAATCAATAGGTGTATTACCTATAACGTGTGTATCAAAAAATAGTCTAATTTCTGGATAGGTAAGAGCAACTATTTCATCAATTAAATTTTCATCTTGAAAAGGTTTTAATTTTCCATATTTATTTGATAATTCTTTCATTAACCAAAGCACACCTTTTTCGCCAACACTCAACTCGCGTAGCTTTATATCTAAGGCCATATTAATCAAAGCTCCTTTTTCATATACGTTGCCATATTCATCTTTATAAGGTTCTACCAAAACATTTTTACTCATTTCAGTGAAAGACAAAGCGTCATTATATGAACTTGCATTACTAATTTTACCCATTATTCTTTCATAAAACTCTATCTCATTAATAAGCCCTTGTTGAATTTGAAAAAGATTTGCAAAATACTCTGTGGTGCCTTCATACATCCACAAATGCTGTGACATTTTAGGGTCATTAAAATCGAAATATTGCACCTCTTCAGAATGCACATTTAAAGGGGTTACAATATGAAAAAATTCATGAGAAACCACATCAACCATAGCTTCTTCTAAACGATCCTTACCCAAAACTTCAGGCAATACTACAATAGTCGAAGTATGATGCTCTAAGGCGCCAAAGCCGTTAGCATCATTTTCGCCCATTTCTGACAGGTACAATAAAATGTTGTATTCTTTAGTGCCATCGATAGCTCCTAAAAAATTCTTCTGAGCAATCATCATTTTTTCCATACGGTCTTTGATGCTCGCCGCTGTATAAACTGTGTTAGGTGAATACACACTTAGGTTTACTGTTATATCATTAACTTGAAAACTCTCTATTGCATCTGCAGAGTACATTATCGGATTATCAATGACATCAAAATACCTGCTTGCCAAAAACATGTCAACTGAAGCGTCTTTATTCTCAGCACCTTTTTCTGTCAACGAAGTAGCAGCGTTTAAATTTGTTGGCTTGGCAATTGTAATCTCATAAGGTATTTCTTTTAATCCATTAAAATATCCCACAAAACCATGTAGGTTAAGCACAAAATTCTTTCCTTCTAAAATATTAGTTCCTGAAGGCGAAAAAACCGCTTCTTCTTGCTCATTTTCTGAATCGTACGTATCATTTACGAAATACCTAATTTTATCGAGCTTTGTGCCGTCAGAAATCGTCCAAGTATTAGCATCTGATTTAGAAACGCTCAACTCATTACCTTTATAATCTATAGCTTTAAAGCCTTCAATATATTTTCCGTAGTCATCAGTACTGTAGGTTCCGGGTACTGTTTTCGGAATAAAAAACGAAACTTCATCTGTAGTAAAAGCCCCAGGGTTCACTTCAACAACAACCTTATCATCAGTAACATTGACAAGATCAATATGAACATTAACAGGTGCTTTATTTGCAGTTAACATTTTTTTTGAAGCCCCACATCCGTAAAGAAGTAAAACAGCAACGATACTAGAAATAATATTTTTCATTAGTTGAATTTAAATTAATTTTTCGCTAATAATTTACATTGCAAGATTAGGGAATTTAAGCTGTAATTATTCTAATTTTTTTAATTAATTATGGAAACAACATTAATAATAGATGAAAGTTAGTGCTTATATTTTTTGATTATTTTTGTCTCAAACAACAATCAATGCAATACAAAAGAATACTGCTAAAATTAAGTGGCGAAGCCCTTATGGGGAAAAAGGAATACGGAATTGACAATAAACGTCTTGAAGAATACGCTGAAGAAATTAAAGAGGTAGTAGAAAAGGGTATTGAAGTTGCTATTGTGATTGGTGGAGGTAATATTTTTAGAGGGTTGACAGGTGCGGCTAGTGGTATGGATCGCGTTCAAGGCGATCATATGGGCATGTTGGCTACTGTGATTAACGGCCTCGCACTTCAAAGTGCACTTGAACTTAAAGACGTTCAAACGAGGTTACAAACGGCCATTAAAATCAATGAAGTTGCAGAACCCTTTATAAGAAGACGCGCCATGCGTCACTTAGAAAAAGGTCGCGTGGTTATTTTTGGTGGTGGTACTGGCAATCCATATTTTACAACCGATTCTGCCGCTGTTTTGAGAGCCATTGAGATTGAAGCTGATGTTATTTTAAAAGGTACACGCGTTGATGGAATTTACACAGCAGACCCTGAAAAGGATGCTGATGCAACAAAATTTGACACCATTTCTTTTAAAGAAGTATTAAATAAAGGTTTAAAGGTTATGGATACTACTGCCTTTACCCTAAGTCAAGAAAATGAGTTACCTATAGTAGTCTTTGATATGAATAAAAAAGGTAACCTACTTAAAATTGTAAACGGTCAAAATATAGGTACCGTTGTTAATTTGTAATTTTGGCATACTTTCTGTACGCCCTAATTAAAAACGATTACGTATGAACGAAGAAATTCAATTTACGCTAGATGCTGCTAAAGAAAGCATGGATAAAGCCATTATTCATTTAGAAAAAGAATTTGTAAAAATAAGAGCAGGTAAGGCCAATCCGTCAATGTTAGCCAATGTTATGGTTGACTATTATGGTTCTCAAACACCGCTTTCTCAAGTTTCAAATATCAATACCCCTGATGCTAGAACTATTTCTGTGCAACCATGGGAAAAATCACTAATGCCTGAAATTGAAACGGCGATTAGAAATGCTAATCTTGGTTTTAACCCCATGAACAATGGCGAAATGGTCATCATTAATGTACCGCCATTAACTGAAGAACGCAGACGAGATTTGGTTAAGCAAGCAAAAGCCGAGGCTGAAGAAGCTAAAGTAAGCGTGAGAACTGCACGCCAAGACGCCAACAAAGAGATTAGAGATTTAGATATTTCTGAAGATTTACAAAAAAACGCTGAAGTTGATATTCAAGAATTGACCGATACGTATTCTAAAAAAATAGACACCTTTTTAGCTAATAAAGAGGTTGAAATAATGAAGGTTTAAAAATCTTTTCTCCAATAAAAAAAGAGACCCTTGAGTCACTTTTTTATTTAAAATATACTTTCAAGCCTGCATTTTTAGGAACACAAGCTCTCATTCAATACCTTTGTAAACTTTAAAAAACAACCCTGTTGGCAAAGAAAGTAACAAAAGGTTTTTGGGCAACTACAGCGCGATTAATATTAAGAAATAGAATCTTTATCTTAGCGCTTATTACGGCGATAACTTATGCCCTTGCTCTGCAATGGGAGAATATGCGCTTTTCAAGTTCGCAGGCTAATCTTTTACCTGATAAGCATCCTGTAAATATTGAATATGAAGCCTTCTTAGAAACCTTTGGAGAAGAGGGTAATGCTATTATTTTAGGTATTCAAGATTCGAGTTTATTCACTCCAAAGAACTTAAACCGATGGAATAAGCTAAGTAAACAGTTAGTTTCTTCTCATTTTCCTGAAGTTGATTTTGTTTTATCCTTAGAAAATCTTCAAGAACTTAAAAAAGATAAGGAACAAGAAATCTTTAAACTTCAACCCTTAATTCAATCTGAACTAAAATCAAAAGAACAGATTGATAGTCTCACAAACCACTTATTTAATGAACTACCCTTTTATGACAAATTGTTGTTCAATAAAGAAAGTAAAACCATTAGAACAATTGTCAACCTTGACAAAGACATCGTCAATACCTCTGTACGTAAAGATTTTATTTTAAATGACTTTACACCCTTAATAGAAAGTTTTGAAGAAGAAACAGGTTTAGATGTTCGCATTTCGGGCATGCCCTACATACGCACAAAGAATTCACAAAATATCATTGATGAAATTTATGTTTTCATTTTGGCGGCTCTCGGGGTAACCTCACTTCTATTTTTCTTCTTCTTTAGAAGCATACGCGCTACTTTGATTTCAATGTTTGTGGTTATTATTGGGGTTATGTGGGCCTTTGGCATATTAGGTTTGCTACAATTTGAAATAACAGTATTAACCGCCTTAATTCCACCTTTAATTATTGTAATTGGTATACCTAACTGTATCTTTTTGATTAATAAATATCAGCAAGAAGTCAAAAAGCACGGCAATAAAGTCTTGTCTTTACAGCGAGTTATTTCTAAGATTGGTAATGCCACCTTGATGACCAATGTAACCACAGCATCAGGTTTTGCCACCTTCATCGTTACTGACAGTAAACTGCTTAAAGAGTTTGGCATTGTAGCTTCAATTAATATAATTGGCATTTTTATTCTATCTCTTTTAATCATCCCCATTGTTTATAGTTTTTTATCAAAACCTAAATCACGACATTTAAATCATCTCAACAAAAAATGGATTGATGGTTTTGTTAATTGGATGGAAAAAATAGTTCGAGAAAAACGAATAGCAGTTTACATTACTTCAATTGTTTTGTTAGTAGTAAGTATTATTGGTATTTATCAAATTGATATTTCAGGAAGCCCCATAGAAGACATGCCCAAAAAAGAACAGTTTTTTAAAGACATACGCTTTTTTGAATCTGAATTTGATGGCATCATGCCAGTTGAAATTGTGGTTGACACAAAAAACCCAAGAGGCGTTTTGAAGTCATCTACTTTAAAACGAATTGATAATCTTGGTGCCATCATCGAAGATATACCTGAATTATCTAAACCCGTTTCTATTGTCAATTTGGTCAAGTATTCTAAACAGGCTTTTTATAATGGTAATGCTAAGTACTATCAATTACCAACTACTCAGGAGCGTAATTTCATCATGAGCATGGCCAATAAATCTTCAGGCAATGGCAATCTGCTGAAAAATTTTGTAGATAGCGCTAGTCAAAAAGCCCGAATAACTACTTTTATAAAAGATGTGAAAACAGATCGTATGGAAGAAATTGAGAGAAAGCTCAATGAAAACATAGCCAAAATATTTCCTTCAAAAGGTTATGATGTTTACATGACGGGTAGTGCATTAATCTTCTTAAAAGGCACCAAATATTTAGTAAAAAACTTGATACTTTCATTGGCTTTGGCAATTTTTTTAATTGCCCTTTTTATGGCCTATTTATTTCGTTCTTTTAGAATGATTTTGATTTCGTTAGTTCCTAATCTTTTACCACTACTCATTACCGCAGGGGTCATGGGCTTTTTGGGTGTACCGATCAAACCTTCAACTATTTTGGTTTTCAGTATCGCTTTTGGTATTTCAGTTGATGATACCATACACTTTTTAGCGAAATACCGTCAAGAACTTTTAGCCAATAATTGGAAAATCAAAAAATCAGTTTATGCGGCACTCCGTGAAACTGGGGTAAGTATGTTTTACACTTCAATTGTTCTTTTCTTCGGATTCTCAGTATTCATCATATCAAATTTTGGAGGCACGGTAGCTCTAGGAGCTCTTGTTTCAGCGACCTTAATGTTTGCCATGCTTGCAAACCTTATTTTATTACCCTCATTACTGCTTTCGCTTGAAAGAAGTATTGCCAACAAAAAAATATTGAAACAACCGCAAATAAATATACTACCTAGAGAGGAAGAAAATAAAAACCTAAATAAATAAGCTTTACGTATTCATTTACAAGGATTCAAGATTAATTCTTTGATCAAAAGGCTATCTTTGAACTTTAATTATTTTGTATGCAATTATTAAGTATTAAAGAACTTCTTACCACCGCACCAACTTCTCAAGAAGTAGTGATAAATGGGTGGGTAAAAACTTTTAGAAGCAACCGTTTTATAGCACTAAATGACGGCTCCACTATCAACAATATTCAATGCGTTATTGATTTTGAAAAATATGATGAGCAATTACTTAAAAAAATAAATACCGGTGCTGCTTTAAAAATTACTGGTGCTTTGGTTGAAAGTCAAGGTCGCGGTCAAAGTGTTGAAATACAAGTTACTGACGTTTTTGTACATGGCGAAGCTGATGCAGAAAATTATCCGATACAGCCAAAAAAGCACTCGATGGAGTTTTTGAGAGAACAAGCACATTTGAGAATTCGAACCAATACTTTTTCAGCAATTATGCGCGTTAGATCAGCCTTGTCTTTTGCGGTTCACAATTATTTTACAGAAAATGGTTTCTACTATTTTCATGCACCTATTATAACGGGGTCTGATGCTGAAGGAGCAGGAGAAATGTTTAGGGTAACTACGCTTGATGAGAAAAATCCGCCATTGAATGAAGATGGTAGTGTTAATCATAAAGAAGATTTCTTTGGAAAAGAAACGAACCTTACTGTATCAGGTCAGTTAGAAGCTGAGGCGTATGCAATGGGACTCGGAAAAGTGTATACCTTCGGGCCAACTTTTAGAGCTGAAAATTCTAATACCTCACGACACCTAGCTGAATTTTGGATGATCGAACCAGAAGTCGCTTTCAATGATTTAGATGATAATATGGATCTCGCTGAAGACTTCATGCAGAACGTTATCAAATATATTTTAAAACATTGCCAAGATGACCTTGTTTTTTTAGAAAAACGTTTGCTTGATGAAGAAAAACAAAAACCACAGGCAGAACGCAGTGACATGGCCTTGATTGAAAAATTAAAATTCGTTTCAGAAAACACATTTAAACGTGTCTCTTATACCGAAGCATTTCAAATACTACGTAACTGCAAACCCAATAAAAAGAAAAAATTCAAATACCCCATTGATGAATGGGGAGCTGATCTTCAAAGTGAGCACGAGCGCTATTTAGTAGAAAAACACTTCAAATGCCCAGTGATATTATTTGATTATCCAGCTAATATCAAGGCATTTTATATGCGTTTGAATGACGATGGTAAAACGGTTCGAGCTATGGATATTCTATTTCCCGGAATCGGAGAAATCGTTGGAGGTTCACAACGTGAAGAACGCCTTGATGTTTTAAAAGAGAAAATGGCAGCTTTAGATATTCCTGAAGAAGAACTTTGGTGGTATCTTGATTTAAGAAAGTTTGGAACTGCAGTACATAGTGGATTCGGACTTGGTTTTGAACGTTTGGTTCTTTTTGCAACTGGTATGGGTAATATTCGTGACGTGATCCCGTTTCCAAGAACTCCGCAAAACGCAGAGTTTTAAAATGAAATCTTTAACTTTATATGAAAAGTAATATTCGTTAATGCTAAAACAATACTTACAATTCAAATTATCGCAAAAGCTATCGCCGCAGCAGATTCAATTGATGAAATTGATTCAGTTACCTACGCAAGCTTTTGAGCAACGATTAAAACAAGAATTGGAAGAAAACCCAGCATTAGAGAGCGGTAAAGAAGAGAGCGATACCCTTGATGATTTGTATGATGATCAATACGAAGATACTGATAATGAAATGATCAATACTGAAGATATCAATATTGATGATTATTTAAGCGACGATGAAATTCCTGAATATCGTACCAAAGCAAATAATTATAGTGCCGATGACGATGAAAAAAGTGTACCCTATGCCGCCGGAATTTCATTTAATCAGTACCTACTTAGTCAGTTAAACACCTCTTATCTAGATGATGAAGAATGGAAAATTGCAGAATTTCTTGTAGGCAGTGTTGACGAAAGTGGTTATATCAGAAGACCCATATCTGATATCATTGATGATTTGGCGTTTACTCAAAATGTAATCACAAATGAGAAAACTATTTCAAAAGTATTTGAATTAATTCATGAATTAGATCCTCCTGGGGTCGGTGCACGTTCTTTAGAAGAATGTCTTATTATTCAATTAGATAGAAAAGAAGTCACGGCAAGTACAGAATTAGCACTGACGATTTTAACCAAGTCTTTTGAGCAGTTTTCAAAAAAGCACTATAAAAAATTAATTCAAAAACATGGCATCTCAGAAGAGGAGTTAAAAGAGGCTATTGGCGAAATTGAAAAATTGAACCCAAAACCAGGAGGCTCTTACGCCGGAAACAATAGAATTGTTGAGCATGTTGTTCCAGATTTTTCAATTAAAATAATTGAAGGAGAGCTAGAACTTACCCTAAATGGGCGAAATGCCCCTGAACTTCATGTTTCAAAAGAGTATAGTAATATGCTCAAAGGGTATAAAGACGCCAAAAAGAAATCAAAGTCACAAAAAGATACAGTTCTTTTTATCAAACAAAAATTAGATGCAGCAAAATGGTTTATTGACGCCATTCGTCAACGTCAACAAACCTTATTCATTACCATGAATTCAATCATGCACTATCAAAAAGAATACTTTTTAACCGGTGATGAGAGAAATTTAAGACCCATGATTTTGAAAGATATTGCTGATGAAATTGATATGGATGTTTCAACAGTATCACGCGTAGCCAACAGTAAGTATGTTGACACCCCTTACGGCACAAAATTAATCAAGGAGTATTTCTCTGAATCAATGAAAAATGATCAGGGTAAAGATGTGTCGACTAAAGAAATTAAAAAAATACTTGAAACTGTTATTGGTGAAGAAGAAAAGAAAAAACCACTCACTGATGATAAATTGGCAACCCTATTAAAAGAAAAGGGCTACCCCATTGCAAGGCGTACCGTTGCAAAATATAGAGAACAATTAGATATACCTGTCGCAAGGCTTAGAAAACAGATTTAATGCGCCGTTTTTCTCAGTTATTATCAGTTATAGCAAATCCTATTTTTGTTCCTACCTTAGGCACTTATCTCTATTTTAAAATAACCCCAAAATACACCACTATTGAATTTGAGAGCGGAAATATTTTACCCATTTTCATTTTAACGGTTATCATTCCGATAATCATTCTTTTAATCTTGAAAAATTTGAAACTTGTAACGTCGATAAATATGATAGATTTAAAAGAGCGCCGGTACCCAATGTACATCAGCATTCTTTTATTATTATTGGTAGTTTACAAAGTGTTACCAAATAATTTTACTATTGAACTGCACTACTTCTTTCTTGGTTTAATCGCTTCATTAGTTGCTTCATTGGTATTGATTTACGTTAATTTTAAAAGCAGTCTACACCTAACCGGACTTGGTAGTTTAATCATGTATACTATTTGCCTTAGTGTGCATTTTGAAAAAAATATAACCCTATTTTTAAGCCTGATAATTTTACTCACTGGGCTTGTAGCCAGTGCGAAAATTTATTTGAAATCCTATTCTAAAATTGAACTTCTAATAGGTTTATTAATAGGGTTACTTTCACAATTATTGACCGTTAAATATTGGTTGTAATTCAATATTTTTCGAGATTCAAAAAACCATCGCCCTCATAGGTGGTGTAATTTATTTTTAGCGCATTTACCTTTCTTAATTCTTCTTTTACATCAGAAATCAAGCCCATGCCGGCCTTTTTATCAACCTTTAATGAAACCGTAACAAATGGTCTTATATGTTCTGGCTTCTCTTCAATTTGGCTCAAAACATATGCTCCAACCTCGTGAGCTTCAATAAACTTATCGCCAACTTGAATTTTAGGTTCTGAACCCACCATATCTTTCCATTTTTTATTGGGTTTACCAATATATATGGTTATGACTCTATCCTTTTTTTCAAGCTTTTTAATTTCAGTAGCAAGGGGTAATTCATTAGCTACATGTATAACATCATCTTTCATTACCGTGACGGTCATGAAAAAAAATAAAAGCATAAATACAATATCTGGTAAAGATGCTGTAGATACTTCTGGTGTACCTGACCCTGAATTTTTTCTAAATTTTGACATCACTTCGTTTATTTTAGTTCAGCTTCTGATAATTTCATTGGAAACAAATTCTTAATCTTTATAATTCTTTCTTTCCATTTGGACCTTAATAGTGGTGGTGTATCGGCACTTTTGTATAGTGCTTCCATTTGGGTAAAATCAATCTGAAACAAACGTTGCGATTCTCGGTTTCTAAGGGCGTTGTAGGCCGCTGCCAATTCATTTTGTACAGTAATATACGTTCCGTAAGTGGTAAGACGATCGTTTCTAAGCGATACAACAGCTTCAATTGGACTATCAGACGATTTGACATCTCTTTTTCCTTGACAGTAATCACAATAGCGCTCATCGCTTCTAGAAGCGCCTCCATTATCTAAAAAAGCAATCGTTAATGGTTTTAATTCAGTTATAGGAATTACTTCATTATTAACCATCAGACGACCGGCGGCATTTATTGAAACAGGTAAAATGTTTCGCTCGGGTATGGGCGGTGGTGGAATAGCCTTGTCAGGTATTCTGGGTAACATTCTAGAAAGTCCAGCATCTGTCTCAATGCTTGTAGTAACTAAAAAAAAGATAAGTAATAAAAATGCAATATCGGCCATTGAGCCTGCATTCACCTTTGGCACCTCGTTTCTGTCTATCATAATTTAAGTTTTAGATAGTTAAACAATTAATTACCCTCACTTTGAGCGTAAATAGTATGATAGGTGTTGGTGTTAACCTGATGAAAAAATCATGCAGATTATTTAAAAGGCATCAAGATTAGTGCCAAGATGTTACTTTTTACAACTTAAAATGAAGACTATTTTGAATCTTTAAAGTATGTAGAATATAAGTCCTACGCGTAACGGCACAATCTCAATGATTTCATCTGTTGTCAATGAAACATTATCATTAAGAAGATTGGTCAATGAATAATAAATGTGCGCATTAAAGGAGTTATGACCAAAATCAAGTGTTAATCCGTATTGAAACCTATTCACATCTTGAGAATTAAAAGAAATCTTTAAATCATCATTATTTGAAACAAATTTTGATCGTGCCCCAACGGCATACCCAAACTTAACTCCGGTATATACCCTCCAGAATTTATGCTCTTTTGGGTCTGAATTACGCCATCTAAATTGAAAGGGTATTTCAACCAAATGGGTTTCTATCTTACTTCGAGTAATATTAACACTCTCTAAACTGTAACTAATGGTATTCACATTTTCAACAGCTTTCAGATTTGAATAATAGGTATTCAAAGCTAAACCAACACCAATACCTAATCCGAAAGTTCTTGTTTGGTTTAGTGGTATATCTTTGATAAAACCCACTTTTACACCATAAGAAAATTTTCTTTGACTTAGATCTTCAGGTACTTTTTTTCGTAGAAAATTATAGGTAACCCCTAAATAAAATTGATCTTCAAAGTATCTTGAATTTGTGTTTAGCGAATCATCAGAAACTTGTGCACTTGCGTAGAATGAAAATAAAGCGCAAAATAAAAATAACCAATACTTCATCAATTCAAAGTTACACAAATAAAAAAAGCTTCAAATTCATAATTTGAAGCTTTTAAAAAATGTTTATCACTTAACGCTACTGCACATTTGAAAATGCATCTCCTGTTGAAGTAGTGTAATTAACTTTCAAAGCATTTACTTTTCTAAGTTCTTGCTTGATATCTGAAATGATACCCATATTCGCATTCTTATCCACTTTTAAAGAAGTTGTTAATACGTTTTGTAGGTCTTCAGACTTCTTAGCACGTTCTCCTAAGATAAACGGACCTACATCAGAAGCATCAGCGAACTTATCATTCAACTGAATTTTAGATTCTGTACCGAATACTTTCGCAAACTCAGCTGTTGGTTTTCCGACGTAAATAGTTAGCACTCTATCTTTCTTTTCCAATTTTTTAATCTGATCCGCACTTGGTAAATTATTTTCTACCTTAAGTGAGCTATCTTTCATAACTGTTACTGTCATGAAAAAGAATAAAAGCATGAAAACGATATCGGGTAAAGAAGCTGTTGATACAGCGGGTACTTCACCATCTTTTTTCTTTGCAAATTTTGACATATTCCTGCTTTTTAATTAGTTCGATGTTGTTTCTGCCTCTGATAATTTCTGAGGATATAGTTCTTTTATTTTAAGAACCTTCTCTTTTAATTCCTCTTTTTCATCTTTATCCGTCTCCGGATTAAGATAATCAGCTTCTAATTTAACATAAGGTGTACCAAAAAGGCGCATGGCCTCTCTATCTCTAAGTTCATTATAAGCACCTACCAATTCATTTTGAACAGTGATATAGGTACTATACTTAGTTTCACGGTCATTTTTCAGTGAAATAATAGCTTTTGTAGGATTATCAGAAGACTCTGGGTCTTTTGCTCCTTTACAATATGCACATGAATTATCGCCATTATTATCTAGAAAAGCAACAGCTTTAGATCTCAAATTTTTCAATTCAGTTAACTCATCATCAGCTAACAACTGGTTATCCTTATTAATGCTAACCTGAAAGATATTTTTTTGTTTAATAACAACATCATCTTCTGGTGGCTCAATTGGTGGCAACATACGATCTAAACCAGCATCAGTTTCAATAGTAGTGGTTACCAAGAAAAATATTAACAAAAGAAATGCTATATCTGCCATCGAACCGGCATTTACTTCAGGTGCTCCTCCTCTTCTACCCATATCTAATTTATTTACTTGTTGCGTTTCTAATTCCTCCCCATAGAATGAGGGCAACGGCTGCAATTAGCATAATAAAAAACATCCAAATACCAGCACCAACTAAACGAATTTCACTTTCAGAGGTAACAATGTTATTTTTTGCTAACATATTATCTACACTAATATCAGTACCACTAGATATACCATAAGCTAAACCTAAGGCAACTAATAAACCAACAATAGCGAAAGCAGCTTTTTTCAAACCACCCGGCGAAGAAGCCATGTTCTTCAAACCAAATACCAATGTAGCCAAAACCGCCACAGCCATTAAAAGATAGGCAAGACCAAACATAAGTGTAATACCCGTGCTATTCATAGCGTCTTCACGAAGCATATCTTTATCAGGCATCAAAAACAAACAAATGAAGCCTATGACACTGACCACAATAAGTGCAATTTTTACAATTTTATACATTACTTAAAGTTTAGGGTCCGACTTATTTTTTGTGATCTACCAACATATCAATCAAAGAGATTGAAGAATCTTCCATATCATTAACTATACTATCAATTTTTGCAATGATATAGTTATAAAAAATTTGAAGAATAATCGCTGTAATCAAACCAAATACAGTTGTTAATAAGGCAACTTGAATATCACCTGCAATTAACGAAGCACTTAAATTACCTACAGCACTAATTTTTTCAAAGGCCTGAATCATACCAATTACCGTACCCATGAAACCAAGCATTGGTGCAATTGCGATGAATAAAGATAACCAAGAAACATTTTTCTCAAGTTGACCCATTTGAACACCACCATATGAAACAACGGCTTTTTCAGCAGCTTCAACACTTTCGCCAGCACGCTCTAAACCTTGATAGTAAATAGAGGCAACAGGTCCTTTAGTATTTCTACATACTTCTTTAGCAGCTTCAACACCACCTGAGGCAAGTGCATCTTCTACTTGTTGCTTTAATTTTGAACTATTTGTACTTGCTAAGTTTAAGTATATAATTCTTTCAATAGCTACTGCCAAACCTAAAATCAAACAAATTAATACAAAGCTCATAAACCCTGCACCACCTTTGATGAATTGTTCTTTCAATATTTGAGTAAAGTTGGAAGATTCCTCAGCATCAGCCACTTCATCTTGAACTAACATTGCAGTTGTTGCTACGGTTGATACATTTGAAACAACAGTTGCTGTTGTCGCTTTTGCATTTACAGTATTTGTAGTGAATACAAATAACCCAGCTAGAGCTAGGATAGAGAATAATTTTTTCATTTTTTCAAACTTAGTTTTTCAATTAGTTAATCGCGTTAAAGATAAAAAATTTTGATAATAATAAAAGTAAATTTATACTGCAGAGAGGAAGGGATTCGAACCCTCGATACACTTTTGGTGTATACACACTTTCCAGGCGTGCGCCTTCGACCACTCGGCCACCTCTCTAGATGAGCCTTAAAGGTGTGCCAAATAACAAAAAAAATATCAGTTAGAGAAATATATATTGTTATTTTATTGCATTTCTCCTCTTAACGAAGTTTCAAATATTGTTTTAAAAGATTGTGATGAAACAGAACTGCCCAATAGATACATTAATTTAGTAATTGCAGCTTCGGTAGTAATATCCTTACCGTTAATGAGTTTAAGTTTTTTGAGTTGTTGACTCGTTTCATACTGCCCCATAATCACACTGCCGCCAGAGCACTGCGTCACGTTAATAATTTGAACCCCTCTCTTCAGAGCAGACTTCAAAGCTTTAACTAACCATGGTGCGGTTGGTGCGTTGCCTGAACCATAGGTTTCTAGAACTAACGCCTTTAAACTAGACTCTTGAAGAAAGGTATTTACAATGGTTTCATTTATTCCAGGAAATAATTTCAAAATCGCCACATTGGTATCCATTTTTTTATGAACTCTAAATTTTTTATTCCTTTTTGTCCTCATTAAATATTCATCATTGACATTCAAATGAACACCTGACTCAATGAGTGGCGGATAATTTAAAGAGTCGAAAGCTTCAAAATGCTCTGCATTAATTTTAGTCGTTCTATTGGCACGGTAAAGTTTGTATTCGAAATAGAGTCCGACCTCTTGAATAACAGGTTTTGATTTATGCTTTAAAGCAGCAATTTGAATTGAAGTAATCAAATTTTCTTTTGCGTCTGTTCGCAAATCTCCAATAGGCAATTGAGAACCCGTGAAAATAACAGGTTTACTTAAGTTTTCTAACATAAAACTTAAAGCCGATGCCGAGTAACTCATGGTATCACTGCCATGCAAGACCACAAACCCATCATGAGTTGTATAATGTTTCTCAATAATAGTAGCGATTGAAACCCAATGCTCAATATTCATATTTGAAGAATCAATAGGATTATCAAATGATACGGTATCAATATGACAGTCTAATTGAGTCAACTCAGGAATATTCTTTAACAGCTTTTTAAAATTGAATGCTCTAAGTACACCAGATGCATAATCTTTAATCATACCTATGGTACCCCCTGTGTATATCAATAATATATTGGTCTGTTTACTCATTTTTAAAAAATTATTTTCTAAATACCATTTTAGAGTTCTCTGTGGTTACGCTTATGATTTCTTCAATTGACACGCCATAAATTTCAGCTAGCTTTTGGGCTATAATAATAAGGTAAGCACTTTCATTTCGTTTTCCTCGAAAAGGCACGGGTGCTAAATATGGTGCATCTGTTTCTAAAACAATGTGTTGCAAATCTATTTCATTTAAAAAGGTATCAATTTTGCCATTTTTAAATGTTGCAACCCCGCCAATACCGAGTTTCATTTGAAATGAAATTGCTCGTTTCGCTTGTTCAATATTTCCAGTAAAACAATGAAATATACCGCGCAACAAGTCATCCTTTTCTACCTCAAGTATATCGAATATTTCATCAAAAGCATCTCGACAATGTATTACTATAGGTAGCTTATATTTTTTTGCCAATTGTATTTGAAATTGAAAAGCTTCTTGCTGTTCTTTCAAGAAAGTTTTATCCCAATATAAATCAATTCCTATTTCGCCAACAGCATAAAATTTGTGTTGAGTTAACATCGCTACTACATGTGCTAATTCCTCTTTAAAATTTTCTTTCACATGCGTGGGATGCAAACCCATCATCAAAAACATATGTTCTGGATACGCTTTTTGTAAGTCAAACATACGTTGTGTATAAGATGAATCAATAGCCGGAATAAAAAATCTGTCAATGCCCTTATCAATCGCTCTTAAGATTACTTCATCACGGTCTTCATCAAAGGCCTCGCTATACAAATGGGTGTGTGTATCAGTTGCTATCATAGCGTAAAAATAGACTTATCTTTGGACAAAATGAATACATGGCCAGTTTGAAAAAATTATTGCAAAAGAAGTCGTATCTCAAAGTTCCTCTTCTTCTTACCGAAACCAAACATTTTGAAATTGAAGCAAAATTAAATGGTGTAAAAGGAAATTTTATTCTAGATACAGGTGCTTCAAACACTTGTGTAGGACTCGACAAAAATGAAATCTTTAATTTACATACAGAGGTTTCTCAAATTAAAGCTGCCGGTGCTGGCGCTACTGACATGGAAACCAAAATTTCAAAAAAGAACACCCTTGAAATTGGTACGTGGAAAAAAAATAAAACTAAAATTGTTCTATTCAATTTAGAACATGTTAACCAAGCTCTAGTTAATCATAACGCGCAAGCCGTTGACGGCATTATTGGTGCTGATATACTAATCAAGGCAAAAGCAATTATTGATTACAAGAATAGCTGTGTGTATTTAAAAAAGAAAAAAGCCTCTTCAAAATAGTTTTAAAGAGGCCCTAAATTTTATATCAATATTTAAAGAAAATTACATCTCTAAGGCCTTCTTGATATCATTTTTCATCAATAATTCTTCAGGATTTTCCAGTGCCTCTTTAACCGCAACTAAAAAGCCAACTGATTCTTTACCATCAATAATTCTATGATCGTATGATAAGGCCACGTACATAATAGGTGCTATAACCACATTGCCATCTTTTGCAATAGGTCTTTCAACAATATTATGCATACCTAAAATAGCACTCTGCGGCGGATTAATTATCGGCGTTGATAACATTGATCCAAATACGCCACCATTGGTTATTGTAAACGTACCACCAGTCATTTCATCAATGGTAATTTCGCCTTCACGAGCTCGAATAGCCAATCTTTTTACTTCTGCTTCAACACCTCTAAAGGTTAAATTCTCTGCATTTCTGATAACCGGTACCATCAAGCCTTTGGGTCCTGAAACTGCTATACTGATATCACAAAAATCATAAGACAACATTTCTTTACCATCAATCATTGAATTCACGGCCGGATACATTTCTAATGCCCTAACTACTGCCTTAGTAAAGAAACTCATAAAACCTAAACTTACACCGTGCTTGGCTTTAAAATCTTCTTTGAATTGTTTACGCAGCGCAAATATGGGCGACATATCAACTTCGTTAAATGTAGTCAACATTGCCGTTTCATTTTTCACTGATACTAAGCGCTCGGCAACTTTTCTACGCAACATAGAAAGTTTAGAACGCGTTTCTCCACGTGCACCCCCTGTTGGAGTTCCCATAGAAGGTACTGCTTTTACAGCATCTTCTTTAGTAATTCTACCATCACGACCCGTTCCTTTTACAGAACCTGCATTTACGCCTTTTTCGTCTAATATTTTCTTAGCAGCAGGTGAAGGTGTACCTGACGCATAGGTTTTGGCCTGCTTAGAAGGAGCGCTTACTTTCTTCTCTTCAGTTTTTGGTGCTTCAGCCTTAGGTGCTTCTTTTTTTGCCCCCTCGGGTTTTGCAGCACTAGTGTCAATCAGGCATACTACAGCACCAACTTCAACAGCATCACCCACCTCAGCCTTTAAGGTAATGATACCACTTTTTTCAGCAGGCAATTCTAAGGTTGCTTTATCTGAATCTACTTCTGCAATTGCTTGGTCTTTTTCAACATAGTCGCCATCTTCTACCAGCCATTCAGCAATCTCTACTTCAGTGATTGATTCTCCGGGAGACGGAACTTTCATTTCTAAAATCATGCGCTAAACTTTTATTTATTTCTTTTTTGATTTGTTTTTAGTACTACTAGATCGCGTCATATTATCTTTTGTCTTATCAAAGACAAAGTCAATAATTTGCTGATGACGTTTTTTAGATCGCACTGCACTACCTGCAGCTGGCGAAGCATAAAAACGTCTTGAAGCCACTCTAAACAAACTTGCTTTTTCTGAATGCAACAATAAATGACTCCATGCACCCATATTTCTTGGTTCTTCTTGAGCCCAGACAAGGTCATCTGCACTTTTATATTTTTTCAGTATTTCATCAATTCTTGCGTTAGGCAGCGGAAACAATTGCTCAAGTCTAACCAAAGCTACATCATCACGTTTCATTTCTTCTTTTGCTGCTAAAAGATCATAGTAGAATTTACCTGTACAAAATACTAGGGTTTTAATTTTATTCGCTTCGGCGGATGGATCATCAAGAACAGTTTGAAAACTACCTGACACCAATTCGTCAACAGTTGAAACTGCCTTTGGATGACGCAATAAACTTTTTGGTGTAAAAACAATCAATGGTTTTCTAAAATTGGCCTTCATTTGTCTTCTCAACAAATGAAATAAATTCGCTGGTGTTGTACAATCAGCGATATACATATTATCAGTGGCACACAATTGAAGATACCGCTCCATTCTACCCGATGAATGTTCAGCACCTTGACCCTCATAACCATGTGGTAATAGCATGACCAAGCCGTTTTGAAGTTTCCATTTATCTTCAGCCGCAGAAATATATTGATCAATCATGATTTGAGCACCGTTGCTGAAATCACCGAACTGTGCTTCCCAAATGGTTAAGGTTTTCGGACTAGCCATTGCATAGCCATAGTCAAAACCAACCACCCCATATTCAGATAAAAGTGAATTGTATATTTGAAAATTACCTTGTTTATTCGATAAGTGATTCAATAATAAAACTTCTTCTTCACTTTCTTCAACCTTTAAAACTGCATGTCGATGGGAAAATGTACCTCGTTCAACATCTTGACCAGAAATTCTAACATCAAAACCTTCTTCAAGTAAAGAACCATAGGCCAGAAGTTCACCCATTGCCCAATCTAATTTTTCAGTTTCGAAGAACATTTTTTTACGATCTCGAATCAGTTTTTCGGCTTTTCTTAAAAATTTCTTGTCTTCAGGAACCTCAGTAATAACTTTTGCAATTGCTGTTAATTTTTTCTTGCTGAAAGTAGTATCAACGGGTTTCATCATTCCGGGTTCTTGAACATTGTCATAACCTTTCCATTCATCAGCCATAAATGGCGTAATTATGGTTTTGTCTTCCTTTCGCGAGTCTTCCAATTCTTCTTCTAAAGAATTTTTATACTCCGTTTCAAGCTTTTTTACATACCCTTCATCAATAACACCCTCAGCAATTAACTTGGCAGCATAAATATCTCTCGGGTTGCTGTGCTTTGCAATGGCCTTATATAATTTTGGTTGCGTAAAACGAGGTTCATCTCCTTCATTATGACCATATTTTCTATAGCCTAACAGGTCTAAAAAAACGTCTCTATTAAAACGCATTCTGTACTCTAAAGCAAAAAGTGATGCATGCACTACAGCTTCTGGGTCATCTGCATTCACATGAAGTACCGGGCTCAAAGTAACCTTACCTACATCGGTACAGTATGTTGATGATCTAGCATCTAAATAATTAGTGGTAAACCCAATTTGATTGTTGACCACAATATGAATAGTACCATTGGTTTTATAACCATCTAAACCAGCCATCTGAACTACCTCATAGATTAAACCTTGACCGGCAATGGCAGCATCGCCGTGCACTACAATTGGCAGTACTTTTGAAAAATCATCCTTGTAATGCGCATCTTGTTTTGCACGTGCAATTCCTTCAACTACAGCACCTACCGTTTCTAAATGCGAAGGGTTTGGCGCAATATTCATTTTAATTTTATTACCATTGTCTGACATGCGATCAGAAGTCCATCCTAAGTGATACTTTACATCGCCATCAAAAATTTCTTGCTCGTAATCTTTTCCATCAAACTCACTAAAAATATCTTTTGCAGCTTTACCAAAAATGTTGGTTAACACGTTAAGTCGGCCTCTATGTGCCATACCCATTACGAACTGCTCAACACCCATTTCAGCAGCACGTTCAACCACTGCATCTAATGCGGGTATTAACGATTCATTACCCTCAAGAGAAAATCTTTTCTGACCTACATACTTGGTATGCAAGAAGCTTTCAAAAGAAACCGCTTGATTTAGCTTTTTAAGAATATGCTTTTTTTGAACGGTATCATATTTAGGTTGATTATCATTGATGTTCAACCAACTTTGAATCCATTCAACACGTTCAGGTTTTCTTATATACATGTACTCAACACCAATTGAACTACAATAGATATTGGTTAGATGTTTTATGATATCGCGAAGACTACTTGGCCCAATACCTAATATTTCACCTGCTGTAAAAACAGTATTTAAATCAGCTTCTGTTAGTCCGAAATTTTCAATTTTGAGGGTAGGTAAATATTTTCTTCGTTCACGTACTGGGTTTGTTCTGGTAAACAAATGCCCGCGACTTCGATATCCATCTATTAATTTAACGACCTGAAATTCTTTTTGAAGTGATTTCGGCATCGCTCCTACACCATTCGCTGATGGGATATCTAGCTCATCAAGAGAGCTTTCTATTCCAAAATCATATCCTTGAAAAAAGGCGCGCCAACTTGGCTCTATGCTATCAGGTGATTTTAAATACTTATCATAAAGTTCCGCAAAAAAGGAGGTATGTGCGGCATTTAAAAAGGAATAATTATCCATAAAAGATTACGCTGTCTTCAAAATAAAAGTTAATCAAAAATACAACTTTTCACAATTGTAGTAGTATATTGGTAAGCTAATTCGATTAAAAATTATCAATTATGAAAGTTCCTTTTAAACATATTGGTAAAAAATTAATTTCAACCGTTTTAATTACTTTATTCTGTTCCCTTTGTTTGGCACAAAATACGGCGGCTAAAAGTGACTTTTGGAGAAATGTTAATTTTTATGGTGGTATTGGAGTTAACTTCTCAAACGGAGGTTTTAACGGCTCTATTTCGCCAGGAGCGATTTATCAATTCAATGAAATTGTCGGTGCTGGCTTGGGGGCAAACGTAAATTTCTTCAAACAAAATGATTCAAAATTCTGGGCATACGGCCCTAGTGCCATTATTTTAGTGAACCCCATCAAACAAATTCAATTGTCTTTTGAATATGAGACGCTACGTGTTAACTCTTCGCTGGAAACGAATGGTATTAATTTTGAACAAAATTTTTGGTCTGATGCGCTCTTTTTAGGTATTGGATATCGCACCAATTACGCCACAGTTGGTTTCAGGTATAATGTCATTTATGATGAAAGTGACAGCATTTATCTCAATGCACTAGTACCCTTTGTGCGATTCAATTTTTAAAGGTCAGGTCTTATTGTTTATACACTACGCCGTTTTTCATCACAAAAACTACGTTCTGTAGTGTCTTTACATTATCAATTGGGTTCTCCTCAACTGCAATAATATCTGCCATGAAACCTTCTTTTAGCTGACCTAACGCTGCAGCCATATCTAATAGCTGAGCATTGATTATAGTGGCTTGTTTCAAAGTTTCTTTAATCGGAATACCAGAATCAAGTAAATACTCAAATTCATTCGCATTTAGTCCGTGCGGAAAAACCCCTGCATCAGTACCAAAACCCATAGGCACTCCTTTTTTATATGCCTTTGCCATGGTAGCTTGATGTTTAGGCCCTATTTCTAAAGCTTTTCGCGCAACTACAGGAGGGAAAAAACCAGGTTTTTTGGCTTTTTCAGCCACATGTCGCCCTGCGCTAATAGTAGGAATTAAAAAACAATTATATTCTTTCATCAATTCCATAGTCTCCTCTGACATAAATGAACCGTGCTCAATAGTATTCACTCCGCCTTTAATGGCTAACTTCATTCCTTCATCGCCATGTGCATGTGCGGCAACTGAAAAACCATAGTTTTTAGCAGTACTAGTAATCGCTTGTATTTCTTCTAAAGTAAATTGAGGGTTATGACCACTTTTCGCCAAGCTCATTACCCCACCTGTGGCAGTAATTTTAATAACATCAGCACCATTTTTATACCGTTGACGTACAGCCTTTTTAGCATCATCAACAGAATTGATTACTCCTTCTTCTGGTCCTGGGTTACCCATTAATTCTTTTCTAAACCCGTTGGTTGGATCGGCATGACCACCCGTTGAAGCAAGTGCTTTACCTGAAGTAAATATTCGAGGCCCCGCCACCAAACCTCTATCAACCGCTTTACGCAATGAAATATTCACGCCAGAACCACCTAAATCTCGCACGGTAGTAAAACCAGCCAACAATGTTTTCTTTGCGTTTAAAACAGATTCAAAAGCAACATCAGCATCATTACCCGTAAATCTTTTGATATAAGACTGCGGGTCAAATTCATTCTCTAAATGCACATGCATATCAATCAAACCAGGTAAAACTATTTTGTCTTTTAAGTCAATAACAGTATCAGCATCAGTACCTGAAACATAGCCTTTCAAAACACTTTTAATCTTATTATTTGAAACTACAATGGTTTTTTCTTTGGATGTTTTACCCGTTTTGGTATCGACAATTGAACCACAATGAATATAGGTGTCTTGTGCGCCGCTGATTAATGATGTTAGAAATATCGCTAGGAGTAGTAATTTTTTCATGACGGAAGGTTTATCAACTAAAAATGTGAAGAAATATACAACTATTTCCTCGCATGAACTCTTATAAAAGTAGAAAGATTAGTCTTGAATATTTCTAATTTTCTTTTCCCAATCCCAAGCAGATTTCATCGCTTGATCTAAAGTAGATTCAGCTTTCCATCCTAAAACAGAATTGGCTCTTGTTGTATCAGCATAGGCTGAAATTATATCGCCTGCTCTTCGATCTACAATTTTATAATTCAATTTTTTGCCTGCAGCTTTTTCAAAACTTGCAATGACCTCTAATACCGAACTACCCGTACCTGTACCCACATTAAAAATCTCATAATTTGTTTCATGCTTATCTTCTATAAGTCGTGATAAGGCAACAACATGTGCTTTTGCTAAATCAACCACATGAATATAATCACGAATACATGTTCCGTCTGGGGTAGGATAATCATCTCCAAAAACTGATAATTCATCGCGTAAACCAGCAGCGGTTTGTGTAATAAAAGGAACCAAATTTTGAGGCACTCCAATTGGCAATTCGCCAATCTGTGCTGACGGATGTGCCCCCATAGGATTAAAATATCGTAAGGCTATCGCTTTAAGATTGGCATTCACTTTACAGGTATCAAAGATGATTTCTTCTCCCATTTGTTTTGTATTACCATAAGGCGATTCAGCTGTTTTTACAGCTGCACTTTCAGTAATGGGCATTTCATCAGCTTGACCGTAAACGGTACATGAAGAACTAAAAATGAAATTAGCATTATTCTTTTTTGAAAGTTCTTTTAAAATGTACACCAAGGTGCCAATATTATTTTCATAGTATTTTAAAGGATTCTCAACACTTTCGCCAACTGCCTTTGAAGCTGCAAAATGAATCACTCCGTTTACATCATTATGACGTTTGAAAAATTCTTCAACTTTCGCTTTTTCCTTCAGATCAATTTTTTCAAACTCAGGCATGGTACCTGTTATTGAAAAGATTCCGTCTAAAACTTTTTCATCGGCATTTGAACAATCGTCAATTATAATTACTTCAAAACCTTTATTTTGAAGCTCAACTACGGTGTGTGAACCAATGAAACCTAGACCTCCTGTAACAAGAATTTTCATCTGTTTTATCTATTTTATCCTATGAAAACACAAACCTAAGATTAATACATCTTAATTGTTAACAAAGTCGATAACCGTTTGCGTAATGTAGTTAATCTGTTCATCATCTAACTCTGTATGCATGGGTAATGAGATAACTTCTTTTACCAATTGATTGGTTACCGGAAAATCTTCTTCATTATAACGATCATCTAAATACGCCTTTTGTCGATGCAACGGAATTGGATAATAAATGCCAAACGGAATTTCTTTTTCCTTAAAATGTTCTGCCAAAGCATCACGTTTACCATTAGTGATCTTCAAAGTATATTGATGAAAAACGTGACAATCACATGAATCACAAATACCCTCACAACCATTCACTGTTTTTGGAGTTACTATATGCTCTTGATTTTTAAAAGCCATATTGTATTTTCGAGCAGCATTTCTTCTTGCCGAACAATAGGCATCTAGATGAGGAAGTTTTGCCCGTAAAACAGCAGCTTGAATAGAATCTAATCGTGAATTAACACCTATTACATCATGATGGTATCTTTTATACATGCCATGATTTACCATGCCGCGAAGCGTATGCGCTAAATCATCATTATTAGTGAAAATCGCACCCCCATCGCCATAGCATCCTAAATTCTTAGAGGGGAAAAAAGAAGTAGAACCCACATGACCAATAGTACCCGCTTTTTGTTTTGAGCCATCTTTTGACTGATAATTAGCTCCTATCGCCTGAGCATTATCTTCAATAATAAAAAGGTCATGCTTTTCGGCCAATTCTTTTAGGGCATCCATATTTGCACATTGACCAAATAAATGAACGGGTACAATGGCTTTTGTTTTTGGCGTAATTGCCTTTTCGATTGCCTGTATATCAATATTAAAAGTATCTGGGTAGACATCAACCAAAACTGGTGTTAATTGCAATAATGCAATGACCTCAACAGTGGCCGCAAAAGTAAAATCTGCCGTTATGACTTCGTCTCCTGGTTTCAAGCCTAAACCCATCATGGCAATTTGCAAGGCATCAGTACCGTTGGCACAGGGAATCACATGCTTAACACCCAAATATGCCTCTAATTCTTTCTGAAAAGCCTTAACATCAGGTCCGTTTATATATGCCGAAGTTTCTAATATATTCGCCAAAGAAGCATTGACTTTTTCTTTGATGCCTTGATACTGACCGTTCAGGTCAACCATTTGAATTTTCTTCATAAATAACGCGCCTAATGAACTTTGTTTTGCAATTTGCACACAAAAATACGAAACCGAGCTTAATGAATTTATTCAAAGAAGTGTAATTTAGCTACAAACCAATTTTAATTGAACTACCTGTATAATCTTATTTCTCATCTTGCTTGGATTATCTTGCAATTATTAGCTTTCTTTAATACGAAACTTAAATTATTTGTTCGTGGTAGAAGGCAGACTTTTGCTATTCTTCAAAAATCTATTTCAGAAAACGATTCAGTTATATGGGTACATGCTGCGTCTTTGGGCGAGTTTGAACAAGGCAGGCCTATTATAGAAAAAATAAAAAAAGAATTTCCTAATTATAAAATTCTTTTAACCTTCTTTTCTCCCTCTGGTTTTGAAGTAAAAAAAAATACTAGTGTAGCCGATTTTGTTACGTACTTACCTTTTGATACTCAAAGAAATGTCAAAGAATTTTTAAATGCTACTCAGCCCAAATTTGCAATTTTTATTAAGTATGAAGTTTGGCCCAACTATCTTGAAAATTTAAAGCTAAGAAAGATTCCAACCCTTTTAGTTTCTGCTATTTTTTCAGAAGAACAGGCTTATTTTAAATGGTATGGTAGATTCATGAAAAAAGCGCTTAAAAAATTTGATTATATTTTTTTACAGGATGAAAAATCAAAGAATTTACTTTCCGCAATTGGAATTGAAAACACAACAGTCAGTGGCGACACTCGATTAGATCGGGTTTCAGAAATAATCGAAAGAAATAATCAATTGCCACTCATAGAGAAGTTTAAAGAGGATAAATTATGTTTGGTGGCTGGAAGCACTTGGGCCGAAGATGAGGTCATTTTAATATCCTTCATCAATAAAACCAAAAAAGGAATAAAATTCATTATTGCCCCTCATACAATTGAAGAGGATAAAATTGTAGGACTAGTTGCCTCGATTGACAAATCTACCATTCGTATTTCAAATGCCGCACCCAATTCTATTGGCCATTTTGATGTGCTTATTATTGATAATATTGGAATGCTTACAAAAATTTACAATTACGCCGATATCAGTTATGTGGGCGGAGGATTTACAACAGGTCTGCACAATACTCTTGAACCTGCTGTCTTTGGTATTCCTGTAATTATTGGCCCTGAATACAGTGGTTTCAAAGAAGCTGAAGAATTGGTGACCCAAGGCGGTATTATTTCAATTCGAGATGTCTACAGCTTTAATATGACGGTTAACAAATTTATTGAGAACAATGAATTTAGGTCTGAAACAGGTGCCATAAATGCATCCTACATTGAAAAAAATAAAGGTGCAAGCGTCCAAATAATGGGTTACCTACGTAAATTACTTTAACCCCAAAGTAATTTTACCATGATTAGTCCAAAGAAATCATTTCTTTTAGTCTTGCTTTTATTTTGCCTTTTTTCTTGTATTGAAACATTACTTGAAAAGAAAGATGTCACTCCGAATTCAGAAATAAAGAAGCTCGAAAAAAAACCCTTGAAAAACGAGCTCAAGCAAGAAAAAATTCGGAAAAAGGACACTTTAAAACCTTTACGAGCGGAAATTAGATAAGAACACCTTATTGGTTTTTTCGCTAAATTTATGCGAACCAACAAACCAATTTAATGAATTCAAAAATTTTAAGAATTGCCTTAACTGCAGCCTTAAGTGGATTTTTATTTGGATTTGATACCGTTGTCATAAGTGGCGCAAATGAACCCATCAAAGAACTATGGCAGACGAATTGGTTCATTGCCAATACACCTTTCACCTTTCACGGAATATTTATCATGTCAATGGCCCTTTGGGGAACCGTGGTTGGATCACTTTTTGGCAATATACCCTGTGATCAAATCGGCCGTAAGAAAACATTATTTTGGATTGGAGTACTCTATACTGCTTCTGCCATAGGATCTGCATTAGCCACTGACCCTTATTTATTCTCTTTCTTTAGGTTTATTGGTGGTTTGGGGGTTGGCGCATCATCTGTAGCTGCACCTATTTATATTTCAGAAATTTCATCGCCAAAAAATCGAGGTAAATTAGGCGGACTCTACCAATTTAATTTAGTTCTAGGTATTTTAATCGCCTTCATCAGCAACTACTTATTTCAAGGATTTGGAGGCTTTAGTGACTGGCGTTGGATGTTAGGTGTTGAGGCCATTCCGGCCATAATATATACGATTATGGTGGTTCAAATACCTAACAGCCCAAGATGGTTAGCGATTAATAAACAAGATGGTAAAAAAGCTTTTGAAACTTTAAAAAGCATGTATGAAGAAAGTGATGCTACGGCTAAATTAGAAGAAATTAAAAGAAGTCTGACTACCGAAAAAACAAAACTAAATTTATTTTCTAAAAGGTATAAGACTCCCTTAGTTTTAGCTTTTTTACTTGCTTTTTTCAATCAACTTTCAGGCATTAATTTTGTGCTCTATTATGCCCCTGAAATTCTTGAACGTGCTGGTTTAGCCACCAAAGCATCGCTTTTTAGTTCAATATCTATAGGCATAACCAATTTAATCTTCACATTTGTTGGGGTTTGGTTGCTTGACAAATTAGGTAGAAAACAGCTAATGAAAATTGGATCTATTGGCTATATTCTCAGTTTAGGCATGGTGGCTTGGTGCTTTAAAACTTCTGCTGATTCATCTTTACTTTTGAGTTTTATTTTAATTTTCGTTGCTGCTCATGCCATTGGCCAAGGAGCAGTTATTTGGGTTTTTATTTCAGAAATTTTTCCGCAGAAAGTACGGGCGGCTGGGCAATCATGGGGTACCGGTACACACTGGGTTTTTGCAGCAATTATAACCTTAATAACGCCTACTTTCTTAGATAAAGAAATAGGTATTTTTAAAGATAACCCATGGCCCATCTTTGTCTTCTTTGCAGGCATGATGGTCTTACAACTACTATTCGTACTATTTATGATGCCCGAAACTAAAGGAGTCTCTTTAGAAGAATTAGGTCAAAAAATGAGCAACAAAGATTGAGACTTCAATAATTTCTTTTTGATTAACAATAGTTTTTATAAATAACAAAGAGCCTATAAATTAGGTTGTTAATCGAATTTTTAGAGCCATATGCTCCTTTTTTCAATGTTTTTTGTAACTTCAAATCAAACAAAAATGAAAATGGAACAAAATATTACATCGAGCTCTCGATACACTAAATTATTGAACAACTTTCTAAGAGTTATGGTTGTTGCCTTAGTAGGTATTTTAATTGCAGTAGTAGTTACTATGTTACTATGGGCGGTTGGAGTTTTCTAGTAGCGCACCTTAAAAAACTTAAATCAAAAAAAGAACCCTTCAAAAAAGGGTTCTTTTTTTGCGCCCAATTTTATCAATTACCGCTTTATAAATGTAAAAGAATACGATTTGTTTGGTGTATTTGCCCTTACTATATAATTACCAGGTGTTAAACCATCAGTATTAATAAGTAAACTATCATCTTCAGGGTTTACGTCATCAATGATTCGAAGTACTTTACCTGAAATAGTTAAAACACTATATTCTGTTGGTTTTTGAGGAATACCTTTTAAGGAGAGATATAGCGAACCTTCTGAAATAGGATTCGGGTAATAATTCAACGTTTCTGAAGTTTCTATTAAAATATTGAAATCTTCGTGGCATGCATTTTCAGAGGAAATAGTTACTTCATTCATACCCCATTCTAAGTCTAAAACCAACTCAGATTCAGCAGTTCTCATGATACTATCATTTAAATTAATAATATATTCATCGCTTCCTTGAAGTGATAGGATTACTTCTTTATTCGCTTCATTAACTTCATACGAAACCTCAAATTCTTTTGCTGCTAAAACTTCCAAAGTTTCACAAATTTCAAGGTCAAAGCCATAAACTGAGATACAAACATTATAAATACCCGGAGGCAAATTATCTAGATGTAAAGTATCGGTAAAATCATTATTAACTTGTAAACCAACATCTTTTTTTGCTGTCACTTGATACGGTGCCACTTTTAAGGATGTGATAGAAATAGCACCGTTATTTTCGCCATAACATTCTTCATTTTTTATCGCAAACTGAAAATCTTCTTTTCTTAGGCTTCCTACGGTACAACCTACTGGTTTTGTCAAGAAAACTTTCTGTATTTGAGATGACGAATTTCCATTCGCATCAACATAGGTCCAAGTAATTTCTTCAATGGTTTCATCAACTATAGGAAAGCTAACATTTGGGGTTCCAATAATGACGCCATCGCACGCATCAATGGCGGTAGGTGCTTCTGGTGCTTGTACATCACATTGATCAATAATATCAGGCAAATTAACCAATATAGGCTCAGGATCTGAACTATCAGGAAAAATAGTGATCTGCTGTGGTTGAATTAAAATGTTACCTGCATTATCAATAAACCTCCAGTTTACCACAGATGTTTCGGTAATTGGTGTTCCAAGTTCTTTATCAGGAATTCCTTGAATCACACCATCACATAAGTCATTTGCAAAAGGAATGTTTTCTAACAACACATAGCATTCTCCACTTAATTCTGGAAAATCACTTAAGTTAATAACGGGTTTTTCATTGTCAGTGATGATAATATTTTGGGTCTGGGTAACCGCATTATTTAAACCTTCATTAAAAGTCCAAACTATGGTTGTAGATTCTCTAATCACATTGCTAATATCAATATTGGCCTTCGCTTCTAACATACCTTGACAAAAATCGGTTGCCGTTGGTATTACGTCAATTAAAATTCCGCATTCGGCTATAATATCAGGAAGCGCTGATTGGTTTACAACAGGACCTTGATTTTCTAGAATAATTACTTCTTGTGTCTGAGAAATAGAGTTTCCTGAATCATCGCTAAATGTCCAAATTATGGTTTTAGATTCCCTTATAGGTTGACTTAAATCAATATTTGGGGTGCCATTTAAAAGACCATTACATACATCACTTGCTGTAGGTATCGTACCAACCATTACCGAACAATCTCCAACTAAATCAGATAGTTCAACCTCATTAAGTACGGGTGCTTCACTATCATTAATACTAATTTGTTGTTCTTGAAAACTTTTGTTGCCTTCCCCGTCCTCATAAGTCCATACGACTACGGTAGATTCTGTAATTGGAAAAGTAAGCTCTGCTACACCTTCTATTTGACCATAAACCTCATCAATTGCAGTTGGAATTTCAAGCGCATCAATACTACATTCTGCAGTAACCTCAGGCAAGCTTTCAGAACTTGGTACTGGTGGAGTTACATCAGCGGTACTATCAAATCCTTTTTCAATCCAAGAGGCAATTTCATCTCCTGTATATTCTTGACGCCAATTGAAAATAGATTGATTTCTTAGCTCATTATAGTATGCATCTCTGTTGGGCAAGCCCAAAACCTCGCTGATATATCGATCTAAATCTCTCGTTGGATCAGGATAATCTGGAAGATCAACTGTAGAATTTTCATTTGAAAATTGAGTACTCCATGCATCATATTCAAAATCTACATCGAGAATAACAAAGGGTCTTGAAATATTATCAGCATCAAAATAGTTATTCCGATCAAAGGTAAGCTCTGAAAAATCGCCAATTTCAAGTCGCACAAATCTTTTGAAATTATCATCGTAAACAAAAGAATTTTGGGTCATTAAAAGATTCTCATAAGTACCCTTATCGCTAATTAAAATTCCCCTTCTGTCTTGCAAGTCATAAAAAATGTTTCCACCTATGGTCACTTCTTTCGTTCGACCAGCTATACGCACTGCAAATCCAGATCGTGTAGTGGTCTGTTGACTAGTAATGATATTATTGTTAAACGTACCGCCGTCCCATCCATGAATATCAACACCCCAAGACAACTGTCTTTTTGTTTGATTACTTAAGCCTTGATCTACAATAACATTATTCTTTATTTCTATGTCTTTAAATCGATAACTTGTTTGAGGATGATTTGACCCCATACTTATCGCGATTTCGCAATCATTAAACAAATTATTTTCAATCAGTATATTTTGAGTTTTACCGATTGCTGTTGAAACCCATTTGGTGGCATTACTACTAGGACGATTGAAAGAATTATTTCTGAATATTACATTCTTATTGTCTACAAAGTAGGTGTTATGACTAAATTGTGTTGCTTGACCATTAGATTTATCTTGACCTTCACTATTTCCAAAAGAAGGAATAAGCCATCCGTTGTGATCAAATATATTTTCTTCTAGCAAAAAGCCATCAACGTTTTGAACAAATAGGCCAACCGAATTGTTCAACTCTCCTGAAACATTATATCCATCTAAAAACATGTTTCTTCGAACTTTAATATCGGTAACAATACCAGTGCCATTAAATGATTGTATTACATTCTCTTTATAATAATTAATGACATTACCCTCAACTAAGATATTATTCAATTTTCTACCCCGAATAGTTTCAAGATAAATACCACGGTTACCAGCATCACTTTCATATTCGTCACTATTTGGGTCTCTAGTTTGGGCATAAAAATTTAAGCCCACAATCCAAAAATGCTCTAAAGGATCACAACAATGAAAAACACCCGCATTTGATCCTGTTTTAATAAGAGGTAGTTGATTAGACGTGCCGTAAGAGCTATAAAGAAAAGGTTGGTCTAAAGATTTGCCTGTAACTGGGGTTAAGGTTTTATAGAATGTATCTCCTCTTTTTAACAATACCCACACTGCCTCGCCATCTTCTATACTTGAAATTGCAGCTTCAACAGACTGAAAAGCTTGGATTGGATTCGCCGGAAGAAACGGATCTGCACCTATTGTCGTTGAAGGAAATTCATAGACTAAACCATTACTATCATTACCGATAGAATTACTAACGTAAATAATCTTCTCGGCCTTATTAGGGTCAAGAACAGTCCACCCATCAGGGGTAAGCTGAGCGTTAGTTAAACAAATGCCTACTAAAGTAAAAAGCAGGACTAAAATTTTTTTCATTTTATTAGAAATCTGTGGGGTTCTTTTCAAACTAATTCTCAATCTTCAAAGAATTTTGATAATTACGCAAAATAAGGCTCTTTGGTCTATTATAACTGGTTTTTTCGATGAACTGCACGTTTTATTAACGTTTTTTTGTCAAAACTTGAATTTTTACCTAATCAAGTAAAATTTTTATGTTTCTGACTTCGATTTTAATAAGATATATCCTTCTTTGAAGTACATAAAGACAAAGCATGTTACTAACACAAATAAATACACTATTGAGTAGAATAATTGTGAAGGGACATCAATTTGGGTATGAACAAAATATGTACTACAGATAAATAGGATGATAGTAATAATTGTTTTCGCATTGGGTATAATAAGAAGCTTTCTCTTTAAAATAAACGCATAAAGAATACTATTGAGAACATATGAAATTAACAAGGCATACAAAGCACCGTAAAGTTCATATTTAGGAATTAAGAAGTACATGAGTACAGCCATTACAACAACTTTAATTGCCGTGATATAAGATAGCCTAAATGCTGCTTTATAAAACACCAACAATAACCCAAAGTATCTAACCGGAATAAATAATAGAAACACTATTGAACTTAAAAAAAAGTATTCTTTGATGACTAAGTATTCTTCATTTTTAAAAAACAGTTCTAGGTTATAACCCAGTGCATTTATGAAGACCAACACCAACATTGCAAAACCAATATATAGACTAAAATATTTGTTCGCATTCGCTGTGCCTTTTTTTAAATCACGATATAAAAATGGTCGTATACCATCATCCATAGCATTCATGGCAAGCACCAATAAACCAAATAATTTCAGTAACAGTGCATATAAACCCACCTCTGTTAAACCTAATTTTAACTCAATTAAGTATTTGTCAATTTGATTTTCAAAATAGAAAAGAAATAAAAAAGGAAGCAATTTTAAACTGTAATTTAAAGAAGGATACAGTAGTTGCTTTTTAAAATTAAATGTAAATAAATAACTGTTCGAAAAAGAGATTAATAAAAAGATAATCAGGTTTGGTAATAGTGTACCTAATAACATACCGAACACCTTTAAATCATATTGAGTAACCAAGATTATTTGAAAAAAAGCGACTAAAATTATACTCAGAAAAGAATAAATAAAATACGATTTAAGATTTACTTCATTCTTCAGAAAAACAAAATAGAGATTGTTCAATTGCCCGAAAAAGGTAGATAACAATGCTATGAGGCCATACTCATAAAACGAAAGTTTAGTTGAGGTAAATAAGAACTCAAAAATGTAATTACCTGCAATCAAATGAATACATGTAATTACAAAAAATGAAATTAGATGCACTGAAAATAAGTTACTTAAATACCGCTTCACATCTTTCTTATCAAAATCAAAATAGAAAGTATATAATGCACTTTTCAAACCTAATGAACCCACGATAGCCACTATACTAGAATATATTATGACCAACGAAAGAATACCATAATCTTCAGGTTCTAAATAATTTAGAAAAATAGGAAGCAATAACAGTGAAATTCCTGATCGTAGAATTGAAAAAATACCAAATAATAATGTGGATTTAAGTGGATTTTTTGATGAGAATAAAACCATAAGCTAGTATAAGTTTATTCCATCATTAAAAATAGGTAATTCTACATTTTCATCTTTTCCATATGCTTTATTTACGGCATATAGATACTTTGAAAAAAATGATTCATGTCTTGTATTATTTGCTTTATTTGGCCACAAGCCATCTGTAAAGCCAAACTCTTTGAAGGCATTTAAAAAATCTTTATTCTTTGAAATTATATGAATAGGTGTATTCTTATCAATGTGCAATGGGGTAACCATTGGAGGTTGATGATCACCAATTATCACAATATTGGTATTCTCAAGCTTTTGGCTTGAAAAGAAAGTGTTTATATAATCAAAATGATATTTCATACCCGTAAAATAATTTTGAAGGCCATTCTTTTTAAGACCATCAGTAAGTTCAAAATCTTCAGTTAAGTAATCTAACCAATTATTCACGGCTTTGGTTGGTGTGACAAAGTTATAATGTGAATTTGTAGTGCTTACACATAAAAAATAAGGCGATTTATCAGTTATTGAATCAAATGAATAATTGAGTGTATACTCATCTGGTATGGTATATCTATTTCCATTAAAATAAACTTTTTTGCCTGTATAATTAAAGTCATCAATAAGCATAATGTCTTCAAAAGGATATGAATTTCTTAGTTTACTCCAGTTCACTTCGTTCTTTCCGTGAGAAACCGTTGAGGCCAGTTTTGTCTTGTATCCTAGTTTACTTAAAAATTTAGGAATTGAAGCTAAACCTGCAGGGTAGTTTGTAGCGCCGAAAATCAAATCATGGGCAGCAGTATCTTTAACCTTTGCTCCGAATAGAATACTTGAATGACTTAACCATGATCCCCCAGAAGCAACCGGAGATTCACTTAAACTACTTACGGCATGAAAATTATTTTTTGTTAGCGTTTTACTCAACTTTTCAATGCCTTTCTTTATATCATTTTTATTGGCTTCATTTGACAAAGTAAAACTACCATATGACTCTAAAAATATAAAAATAAGGTTAGGCTTACTCTCCAAAACAATTTCATCAGCAAAGGCATACGGAAAACTAGTATTTAACTTTTTTAATGACCTTTTTAATTCAAATGATTTTAAAAGATTACTAATTAAATGCTTAATAAAAGAAAAGCTAACACAATTATGATATTGATTATAATTGATTTTTTTTATTGAAATAGCACCCGAAAGCGCACTTAAGCCTATAATCAATACTAAAGGCCATATCATTTTTAATTTAGTAGAAATATCAATTAACTTCTCAATTGAAACTTTGCTCAAATAACCCACTAAACCAAGGATAACTATGACCCCTAGAAATAAAAATGGTAATTGTTTTTTAAACACCACATAGCCCGTTTTTGCAAAACCAATATCATTAATCAAGTTGGGCATTTTCTTAAAAATCTTAGTGATGATGGCTACATAGGTCACGTATATAAATGAAAAAATAACAACAGTAAGAAAAATATATTTTAGAAAAATAGTGTTTGTAGGTTTAAAAAATAAAACCACCAATGATACTATTTGCATTTCAAAAACAACTCTTAAAAAATCATCAGTATGCCTGATATAAAAAGACTTTTTTAAAATAAAAAAAAGCGAGTCTTTGAAAAAAGAATCTTTAGAATTCTCAATTTTTGAAAATACACCAATGAGCCAACTAGGTATATATACTATGAAATTAAGTATCAAAAAAATCAATAAAAAAAGTAGGTTCTCTTTCATTAGCTAGTGGCTTTTTTTAGTTCAATTACGTAATACTTCATCACTTTTGACCTAAATAACTGCTCAAGGTATAGGCCACCTCGCATGATAACTGCCACTTTCATAAAAGGCTTAAGTATGCTCAAAACAAGAATTGCTATCTTAAGCACAAATTGGTTTTTAGAAGTCACAAAAGGAGTCAAATCTTTTTTTAATCTAAATTCTGGCAAAAAATCATCTTGCTTTAAAAGCACTTTAAGCGCCCAATCACGAGCATATTTTTTAGTTAATGAGTTTTGATTTTGCGTTACCAAAAAATCATCTACAATAATAAGTGTACCCTTTGGTTTTAATGATTTTTGAAGCGATTCTATGGTTTTATTCCAATTTAAGGTGTGCTTTACAGATTCAATAGCCATTATAAAATCATACTGTACTTCTGGTAAATCATCAAATGATAGTTGCTTAAAACATACATGCTCATCAAGTTTTAAATCATGGGTAAATTCAGTTGCTTTTTGAATTTCGGCATCACTTATACTTATTCCTGTAACACTACAATTAAATTGCTGAGCCAAAAATATTGACCCATAACCCACTCCGCATCCGGCATCAAGTACATTTGTTTTTGAATCAAAATTATAAGTCTTGGCTATCCACTCATAAATATCTTTATACCCAAATACTTGGGTGTCTAATTTCTTATGAATAGGATAGGGTTTCAAAGCCTTTTTACCTTCAAAATGAAATAAACTATTATATATATTCTGAACAACCTTTTCTGTCATGCTTTCTTGACTAAAAATAGAAACTCATTTGCCTTTTCTATAGATTGAGAACTTTCTACTATTTGCTTATAATTTATTGTCTTCAGCCATAAGCTATTTCTTCTTTTGCGCTTCATCAAAGGATACTGATCGGGGTATACTTTTAAAACTTCAAAACCTGCAGATTTAAAAATGGACGTCCACTGATTTAAGTTTTTCGCATCTTGATGTCCTGCATCATTTTTAAAACCCAATGCTTTTTTAAAAACCTGCCAACTTGTTGTTTCAGAATTTCTCACTAAAAAACAATATTTGCATCCTTTAGCACCAACGCGCAACATTTCTTTTAAAACCTTTTGAAGGTCAATCATACGTTCTAAAGAACCAATGCAACTCAAATAATTGAAGAAGCCGTCTTCATAGGGCAATTGCTCTGCGTTACCTTCAACCAAATTGAAATTAGGAAAGCGTTCTTTGGCTTTGGCAATAGCCACCTCAGAAATATCAATACCATACGGTTCAACCCCATATTCTTGTGAAGCTTCAAGTAAGCGCCCTAAACCACAGGCCACATCAAGTAATTTATGATTTTTTTCAGCCCCTAAAATTTCTAAATAGATACTATACGCATGAACAGGTCTCAAATACCAATACCCTCTTTTTTTATAGGTATTATTAAACCATTTGATTATTTTTTCTTGACCCGCATTTTCTTCTTTACTCATAAATAACGCTTCGTTTTTTTGATATACTCTACATACACTTCTTCATGTTTATGCCTCAAATAGTCTTCTTCCATCAAAATCTTAAAATGCATATGTATGAAATAAATGACGTAACAAAGAATAATGAATAGCGATGGTTTTATTAAAATAAACCCTAAAAAACTGAGGTAGAGACCAATCAAACCAGGGTTTCTACTCCATTTAAAAATACCCTCATTCACAAAGCCTTGAAAAGCCATTTTTTTTAATTTATTAATTTCAAACAGATACAAATGACTGATAAGTCTGCCTAAGAAGACTAAACTAATTCCGACTACAATTAGATTGATATTGTCAATTGCAACCCGATTTATTACCCAATGATAAACCAAATATAGTGGGTACAAGTGCAGTATATAAATAAACACTAAAGGCAGCACAAAAACGATACTTTTCTTAGCCAATGACCATTTGAAATAAGCCTGAAAAGCTTCTGAAAAATACGATGTGTCTGCATGCTTTGCATTCATTATTTTTTTTGTCAGAACAACGCTAGGCACCTTATAAAAAAACAATTCTATAATGAGAGAAATGTAAAAAACTACAACGCTACAAATGATTACGGTTTTCAACATTAGCGTATCGTTTTTAAAAATTGTGAAAATTCAGCACATACCTGAGGCCATTCTCTTCTGTTTTCAAAAGTGGTTATTAACGGCATTTTACTTTCTTCTTGAGTATTAATTAAGCTTTCAATACTTTGAATAAAGCTACTTTCATCATAGGTGTCCAACATCAAATAATTATTGTATTGCTTGAAATAAAGATAATCGCCAGTTTTAAAACTTATAGTGGGTAAACCCATATTCAATGCTTCAAAAATTGCCATCCCAAAGGTTTCAGATTGTGATAAGCTTAAAAAAATATCTGATGCCAATAGTAATTGATACACTTCTTCTCTACTACTATTCAAATGAAATTTAACATCAGCCTTGGTTTTCTTTATTTCAGAGACAATACCTTCAGCATAAGAAATATCGAGCAAGTTATTGCCCACTACATAAAATTCTAAATTATGAAATGCTTTATGATTTAGTATTGGAATCAACATTTCATACCCCTTTCCTTTTACAAAATTTGCTACTACAAGAATACGTTTTGGAGGAAAATTAAATTCAGATTTTGGTTTCCAATCAGAAGATACACCTGGTCTAATTACGGTAACCTTATCTGTATTCAATTGCCAATTTTTAACAATGCTTTTTTTTGCAGATTGGCTTGTGACAACAAAACGAACTTTATTCTTATAAAAATGTAAAGCGGATTCTTCTAGCTCAGGAATTTGATGTATTAAAGCTATTAGGTTGTTATATTCAAAAAGATTGTACAATGAATTTTCATTCATGTACAAACTGTCAACAATAGTGCAATCATAGTGATTATTAGCTGGTTTTAGATGATAGTCAACTGAAATGCCTTCCTTTTTCAAATTCGCTATAATCATTTGATTATACAGGTTTCCTCCTGAAATGATTTCTAACGGAATGCTATTTAAAAATTGTAGTTTCATTTTTGGTGGTATTCAATAATTCCTATTAAAAATGAAACCATTATAGCTATTGAACCCAATAATAAAATGTATACCTGAGTTGTGCCCTGAGATACTAAACCAATTAAAAGAATTACAAAAAAAGAAGCAGCGATTATGGTACCATAGTTTTTTTTAGTTTCTCTATGATTTTTTCTAGGGATGATAATGGTATATAATCTAAATAGATATCGCAATAGACCGGGAATCATTATCCATATCGGGATACCTGCATATATATAGAAAAAACTACACATTAATAAGACAAAGAAGGCGTCAATTTCCATATCAAAATATTGGCCAAAAAAAGAAGACTCCTTAAAATATCGTGCCGCCTTACCATCAAAAAAATCAAGAGCTACAGCAATTGATAAAGTAACACAAAGGGCAGTGGTATTCACCCTATCAATAGTTAAAAAACTAATCAAAATAATTAAAAACCGTATTAAGGTTATTGTATTGGCCACTCCAAAAAAAGGTTTGCGCTTTACTAAAAAATGTCGATTACCATAAATGAGACAAATCAATGAAAGCGAAAACAAAGAAAGAAGTAAACTTAAATTTTGATATACTATAGCAATTGGCGTTACTATGGTTAGTGCCAATGCATTATATGAACTCCACTTTTCTATATATGATTCGTTTGATTTCATTCACCGTTAACCTGAATAGCTTGCCCAAGCATCATGTGTTTCGCCTAAACAAACACTAATCTTTCCTTTAAAAAAAGATGCTGTATTTTCTTTTATTTTATCATGAATATATTTTGCAATAAATTCTGTGGTGGTCAACTTTTTTTTAAATTGAGGTAACTCATCTAAATTAGAATAGTTCAATTCACTTAAAATTTCTTTAGAAACATCTTTAGCTTTCCCTATATCAATAACCACGTTGTGGCTATCGAGTTCTTTTGAAGAAAAAGTAATATCTACAACATAAGTGGCCCCATGCATATTTTGAGCAGGGCCAAAAAATTCATTGGGCAATGAATGGGCAATCATTATTGAATTTCTAACTTTTACGGTATACATAGTTTAATATTTTATAAGATAAATGAGTCCATTGAGTTGTTTGTTCTTTCGCAAATCATTAAAAAAAAGAGGCGCTTCTTCAAAAGGAATTACCGTTGTAATTAATTGATCAAATAGGTTGTTTTTCAATATTTCTACCGCTAATAATTTTCTTTTAAAATAGTTGTATTCTTTTCTCTTTTTTATAGGAATTTTAGAAACTTGACTAGCAATAATTTGAAGTCTATTCTTATGAAAATTTGCGCCTAAATTAAGGGTAGTCGTTGAAGTGCCATACCAACTTAATTCAATAATTTTTCCTTCTTCATTTGAATGATTAATGCAATACTGCAGCGCATTTTCATTAGCAGTAGTATTAAAAGCTATGTCAAAACTTTCATCAGTAGAGCAGATGTCAAAACCTAATTGTTGGGCTTTTTGTTTTCGCCATTCATTCGTTTCTAAAATCTTTACTTCGAGATTATAGTGATGCTTTAAGGTAACTGCTAATAAAGACCCAATATTACCAAAACCACAAACTAAGATGGCATTATTAGGGTCTACATCACTATTCCAAATCGCATTAATGACCGTTTCCATATTACTTAGAAGCGGAATTCTTTTTAAAGGAAGTTCTTGGCAGTTGGTAAAAATAGAAGCGTCATCTACCCAGCATTTATTTTGATGCGGATGCATGACATGAACCCTATCGCCATTCTCAAGCAGACCTGACAAGGCATATCCATATTTTATAGGCAGTTCAAAACTACCTTCCATATAGGGTACGGTCATATCATTTTGAAGAGATTTAGGCACTTTTTCATGCATCACTAAACTTTCAGTACCTAAACTAATCATTGAGTACTTACTTGCTATAATCCTTTTGTTTTCAACAATTTCAGATGCAATTGTGGATCTTATTTCTGTTGTATTTGCAGTATGCCACAGTGATTTTATCATGATAAAGTTGCTGTTATCATAAAAGAATTACCCACGGGAGTGACGCACATATTTTTAAGCTTATTTGCTTCATGCACAGTATTCACTTCTGGCAAATTAACCGCCTTAATACCACTACCAAATAGTAAAGGCGAAATGTGAAACTGAATATTATGAGCTAATTTTGTTTCAACAAATGTACTTAGTGTAGCGGCGCCGCCTTCAATAAGAATAGACTTGATATTTTCTTTTTTGCATTTTTGAAGTAGGTCTACCATTTTGTCTTTTTTGGTATTCCCTTCAAATAGTAAAATTTTATCAAAATCTCCTTTGATAATTTCATTACCATATTGAATATCTCTCAACAAATAAGATTCACAAGAACAATCTTTATTTAATGAAGAAAAATCTTTACACTTATTTGATAAGATCAAACGTTTTGGATTATTTCCTTGAACACGTCTTACATTCAAAAGAGGTTTATCATTAAGTACGGTATTCGCTCCAACAAGTACTCCATCAAAAAGGGCTCGAAGCCTATGGGCATGTATTAAGTTCTCTTCATTACCGATCCAATGAGAATGGCCTTTTTGGGTGGCCATAAATCCGTCTAAAGAAATAGCTGAATGAATTAAAATATAGGGTAATTCTAAATTTAGAGCATGTAGTACACTTAATGCCCAATAATTTTGTAAAAAACTTGAGATATTGCTATCAATTGAAGGACTCACAAAAAAAGAAAACCCCTTAAAAGGAGTTTCTATATTCTTATGTTGAGGTACTCGTAATTCTAAATCTTTACTATACTCAGCATTAAACAATACACCCTCTAAATCAGGATTAATAGTTTCATACGACAGTATTTCAACAAATGAAGCATCTTTATAACCCCAACCTAGAATATCTTTAGTATGGTCTACTTCTTTTAACTTGAGCAGATTTTTCCAAATAGCATCATCAATCTCCATTCCATCAAAGATTTTTTAAAAAATGTCCAAAATGCTCTTTTTTAGTTTTTAAGTATTGATAATTGTTTTCATTTGGCATTAACTCAATCGGCAGTCTTTCAACTACTTCAATTTTCTTGTCATCAAAAAAATTGACCTTATCAGGATTATTAGTCAAAAGTCTTATTTTATTTACCTCAAAGTAGTCAAGAATTTCTAGGGCAGCATCATAGCGTCTTTGATCTTCTTCAAAACCCAGTTGCGTATTTGCTTCTGCCGTATTAAGGCCATCATCTTGCAAACAATATGCTTTTAGCTTATTTATTATACCAATACCCCTACCCTCTTGTCTTAGATAAATAAGAATACCACTATTTTCTTGAATAAACTTTAATGAACTTTTTAATTGATCCCCACACTCACAACGTTTTGAGCCAAAAAGATCACCAGTCATACATTCAGAGTGAATTCTTACTGGTAATTCTTCGCTCCAATCTGCAATGTTTGTAAACAAAGCAATATGGGGCATTAAGTCTTCAGAAGAATCGGCAAAAGCGGCAATGTTAAAATTACCATAATCAGTTTCTAAATTAGTCTGACTATGTAATTTTAAGGTTTTATTTTCTGTTTTCATAGCTGTAACTTCTTAGGTCGAAGTTTTCGGGTAAAACTAACAAAAAAAGACGTCTAATAAAAATCAAAATTATTTATTAACACCCAATTTTATTGCTTTTGAAAGCAATAGCTTTCACAAAAGAGTCATTATTTTTTATCGTTTGCCAAAGCACTGAGAATCTTAAAATGCTCTTTGATCAGTTTATCTTTTCTTACACATAAATAATTTATACCCATTGTAAACATGTGATATTGCTCTGAAAAATAATTGATTGCATCTTTTACTTCATGAATTTGAAGATTTACATTTTCAAAAATTATCATTATGGGTTGAAACTCATTCAAATTTAATTGCGATACAATACGCCAATCATAGCCCTCAGCGTCAATTTGAAACAGATCAATGGTATTTATTTTGTATTTTTTTAATAGCGCATTTAATGACAAACAACTTACTTCTATTTCACTAATATATTTTTGAAGATTATCAGTGGCTAATTTTTGAACATGTTCTTTTGAAAAAGATCCTATTTGGTGATATTCTTTAGATAAATCAGGCATGTCTTTATAAGCCTTCTCATCAATTTTGTAGAAAATTTGAGGAGCACCTGTTTCATTAATGGCAGAATTTTCAAATGCAAACCTATTTGATGAACCGTAGTTTTTCTTCAATTCTTCAAATAATTTGGGTACTGGCTCAACAAATAAAACATTCCACCTTTTGTTCTTTAGAACCAATTTGTATAGCGGGTCTCCACTCACACCATCATTAGAACCAATTTGTATTACCTGAAGTGATTCATTCGGTATATATTTTTCAATCCAATAGCGAATACTCCTTTTGTTGACCGGTTTTAATTTTTTATATACATACTCAAGTACTGGAATTTTTTTTAGTATTGATTTTAATTTTGTCATAAAAAATTTGAGAGACACCTATACTTTGCTCCTATTTAGCTTAAAAATGATGACCCTAGAAATGTAAATATTTATACCTATAAAACCAACATTTTCTACTTGCCTGTACAACCTGGTTTTGCATCAATATCTGATTCTAAACGAATTGAACCTATACCTATATCAACGCCACCGTCAGCCGTTAGCATTATGGCAGTATGGATTTTTGTCATGTCAACACCCAGTTTTTCAAAACAACTTAAGCTAATACGATATTCTTGCCACTCATTGCCTTCAATTTGAATGTCAAGCGTTTCACTGCATGGCGAATCTTTATCGCATCCCATACCCATTTTAACGGTAGCAGCATTATTTTTAAACGATTTTGCAGCGAATGTCAATTCCATAGCCCCATTACTTTCACGTGACATGTCGACTGCTGTTGCTGTACTTACACGTACCTGATCCCCATCGCTCTGTGTCCAATTTATACGCAATGCATCTTCTTGTGCCTCATGGTCAGTTTTACCTACAATTAACCCTCCAACTGAAGTTGGAAAACTTGCTATTTGCTTGTTTAATTCTCCTGATTTCAAACCTAAAGACCACGGAGCTACGGGAGCCCCTTTTTCATAAAAATTACCATTTGAAGCCACCTCAGCATTTTCAAGTCCGGATTCTTCAGAAAGTTCAGCGACCTCTTCTTTACTTGAATAATTGAGTCCGTAACCTAATGAAAATAAATTTTTTGAATCTTCTGAAACTACAGCGCTGTTGGGCCAAGAGAAAGATAATGTACCCGTGAAATCATACGATGAATCACTTTGAAATAATAAATCAGATATTCCACCACCTTCACTTCCGGGAAGCCATGCTGCTACAAATGCATCTGAATTATTGATTTCAGGGTTTGTCCATAATGGTCGCCCTGAAAGAAAAACAGATACTACAAGAATTCCTTTTTCACGAAATTTTGCTAATGCTTCTACATTAAATCCGTTAGGCACAAAATCTAAGTTTTCTAGATCACCTTGAAATTCAGCATAGGGGTCTTCACCATAAACGGCTATAACAACATCTGCCTTTTGGGTTGTATCTCCTTCAGGAGAAAAAATAAGCTTTCCACCTGCATGATTAATTGCCTCTTGAATACCCTCTAAAATTGATTGCCCGTTAGGAAACTCATCATTAGTATGCCCTGTTCCTTGCCATGAAAGCGTCCATCCTCCGCATGCCTTAGAAATACTATTCGCACCATCGCCTATGACCATGATTGTTTTCTTGGCATCAATGGGAAGAATAGCGTTATTATTTTTAAGTAATACCATTGATTCACGCACCGCTTGACGTGCAACAGCCCGGTTTTCAGGAAGCCCTAAAAGGCTTTCATCTCCTGCATTTTTTCGTGTACTAGGTGCTCCCTTCTCAAAAATACCTGAAGCAATTTTTACTCGTAATATACGTCGAACAGCATCATCAAGTCGTGACATAGGAATAGTACTATCTTGAACTTGAGCTAATGTACTTTCCCATAAACCTTTCCAACTATCAGGGGCCATATACATATCTAAACCAGAATTTAATGATTGTGCGCAATCAATATTGGTACACCCTGGAACTTGCCCATGACCGTTCCAATCGCCCACTACAAAACCATTAAAACCAAGACGCCCTTTTAAAACATCGGTTAATAAATCTTTATCACCATGAAGCTTTCTTTCTTGCCAACTTGAAAAAGAAGCCATTACCGTTTGCACTCCTGCTGGAATAGCACTGTAATATCCGGCAGCATGAACGTCAATTAAATCTTGTTCGCTGATTTTTGCATCACCTTGATCTACACCATTCTCTGTTGCGCCATCTGCTAGAAAATGTTTTGCACTTGAAATTACGCGACTTGTACCCATAAAATCTTCTTCATTAAAACGACCTTGTAAACCGTAGACAATGCGATCACCGTATGACTTTACAATATCAGGATTTTCAGAGAACCCTTCATAACTTCTTCCCCAACGAATATCTTGTGGTACGGCCAAGGTTGGTGCAAAGGTCCAATCGTGACCTGAAACTGTAAGTTCATGTGCCGTAACAGCCATAATCTTCTCAATCAAATCTGGATTATTAGTTGCACCAAGACCTACATTATGAGGAAAAATAATAGCTCCTTTCAAGTTCGCATGACCATGAACGGCATCAATACCCCATATATAAGGAATCGCAATTTCAACACCCGTAGTGTCAATAGATGCGGCATAGTATTTATCTGCCATCTCTAACCAGCTTTTGGTATCAGCATACGGTAGCGGACCTGGAGCAGAATTACCTCCGCTCAAAACTGAACCCAAACGATATTTTTTAACTTCCTCAGGCGTAATAGAACCATTGTCAGCTTGAATCACTTGACCTACTTTTTGTTCTAAGGTAAGCTTGGGTAAAATCTCATCTATTCTAGCTTCAATAGCCGGATCTAAAGGCAATGCTTTTATTGCTGGCCAATTTTCAGGGCGTATCACATTTTCTGCTACAATAGTCTCATCTTTTTGATCATCGCTACAGCCTTGAAAAAGAAGTGAAAACATAACTATTAACATGATTACTAGTGAATTCGGAATGGTATTTTGCATAATTTTAATATTAAATTCTTCTTGTAGTTCAAGATATAATCAGAAATGAAAAAGCAAGTTAGCTATTTTCTGAATTAGAAAAACGTATTTGCCAATTTGAAAATGTTAGATTTTTAAATAAATAGGTTTTATAAATCTCTGAGTAAATTAATAGCAAATTGTGCACATAAAAAACCTCAACACTCTAATTCATAGAAAGTTAAGGTTTTTTATCTACAGACTCTGTGACTGTAAAAGAAATAAACTAAGAATTAATTTTCTTCCCAGCCTTTTGTTCTTTCAACAGCCTGCTGCCACTTACCATAAAGACGCTTTCTTTTCACACGGTCAAAAGTGGGTTTGAAAATTTTATTCATGGGTCGGTTTTGGTCAACATCTTCTTGTTTCCAAAGTCCCACTTGAATACCTGCTAAAAATGCAGCACCCATTGCCGTTGATTCAATAACTTCGGGGCGATGGACTTCAGTATCTAAAATATCGGCTTGAAACTGCATCAAGTGATTATTGGCACAAGCACCGCCATCAACACGAAGGTTTTCGAGTTGAATACCTGAATCGTCTTCCATAGCTTTTAAAATATCTTTAGTTTGATAGGCTAAAGATTCTAAAGTTGCTTTTGCTAAATGTGCTTTGCCTGTATCACGTGTTAATCCGAAAACTGCACCTCGAGCATACATATCCCAATACGGAGCACCTAATCCTGCAAATGCAGGAACCACATAAACTGGGTTTTCTCCTTCTACAGAATCAGCCAAGGCTTCTGTTTCTTTTGCATCTTTTATTAATTCTAATCCGTCTCGTAACCATTGCACCGCGGCTCCGGCAATGAAAATACTTCCTTCGAGGGCGTAAGTTACTTTTCCGTCTAATCCATAACCAATTGTGGTCAATAAACCGTTTTTAGAAAACATAGGTTTTTCTCCTGTATTCATCAACATAAAACAACCTGTTCCGTAGGTATTTTTAGCGGTGCCTTCTTTAAAACAAGCTTGGCCAAACAAAGCAGCTTGCTGATCACCAGCAATACCGGCAATAGGAATTTGTACACCATCAAATTCATAATCGCCAAAATGATATGATGATGGTTTTACCTCAGGCAACATGCTTTCAGGAATACCTAAAGCTTCTGTTAATTTATCATCCCATTTAAGATTTACAATATCATAGATTAAAGTTCGTGATGCGTTGGAATAGTCTGTAAAGTGATTAGCACCCCTAGTCATGTTCCAAACTAACCAAGTATCAATGGTACCCATCAACAAATCTCCGCTTTCAGCTTTTTGCCTTGTCCCGGCTACATTATCAAGAATCCATTTTACCTTAGTGCCTGAAAAATAAGAGTCAATTACCAAGCCCGTAGTTTGTCGCACATGCTCTGTCAAACCATTATTCTTCATGTTCTCACAAATGTCTGCCGTGCGTTTATCTTGCCAAACTATAGCATTATAAACGGGTTCTCCGGTATTTTTATCCCAAACAACGGTAGTTTCTCGCTGATTGGTAATACCAATTGCCTTGATATCTGAAGCGCTAACATTATGCTCTTTTATTAGTTGTTTCATAACACTCAACTGAGATTCAAGAATCTCTTTCGGGTCATGTTCAACCCATCCTGATTTAGGAAAAATTTGCTTGAACTCTTTTTGAACCATACCTTGAATGGCTCCATCGTGGTCAACCAACAAGGCTCTTGAACTGGTTGTACCTTGGTCAAGAGAAATAATGTACGACTTTTGCATAATTATAAAGTTTATAAACTATAGAATACCAACCTCGGTATGACAATAATAGTGATTATTTAATCTTGTTCAAGATAAACAAGTTAGAAAACAAACATGCTTCTTGTATCTATATTTTAAATATCATTGAAATCAGAGTATAAAAAAACCTCTCGTAAATACAAGAGGTTTTCTTTTTGTACAGGCGGAGAGACTCGAACTCTCACACCTTGCGGCACTAGATCCTAAGTCTAGCGTGTCTACCAATTCCACCACGCCTGCGTTTCCGTTTAAAACGGGCTGCAAATATAAAGCAAAAAATCAATTCTCTAAATAACTTAAGCTTCAAAAAGTTCTTTTCACTAATTTTATTCCGTCGTTTAAAAATCATTACATGCAGCAGATTAAAAATTACATTGAAGAAAACAAAAACCGCTTCTTAGAAGAACTGATTGAATTACTTAAAATACCTTCAGTTAGTGCCGACCCCACCTACTCTAAAGATGTTCTTAATATGGCAGTAGCGGTTCAAAAAGCACTCAAAGAAGCAGGTTGCGATGTTGTTGAGATTCATGAAACAGCCGGCTACCCTATTGTTTACGGAGAAAAAATTATTGATGCTGCCTTGCCTACCATTCTAGTTTATGGGCATTATGATGTGCAACCGGCTGACCCCATTGAATTATGGGATTCTCCACCTTATGAACCGATTATTAAAAAAACCAAATTGCATCCTGAAGGTGCTATTTTTGCCAGAGGTGCGTGTGATGATAAAGGTCAAATGTACATGCATGTTAAGGCTTTAGAGTTTATGGTTAAGACGAAGCAACTACCCTGTAATGTGAAATTTATGATTGAAGGTGAGGAAGAAGTGGGTAGTGATAATTTAGGAATTTACGTAGCCAACAACAAAGAGAAGTTGGCTAATGATATTATACTTATTTCTGATACAGGCATGATTGCCAATGACGTACCATCAATCACAACAGGTTTACGCGGATTGAGTTATGTAGAAGTTGAAGTTACCGGACCCAATCGTGATTTACATTCTGGATTATATGGCGGCGCGGTTGCGAATCCTATTAATATTTTAACTAAAATGATTGCCAGTCTACATGATGAAAACAATCATATTACTATTCCTGGGTTTTATGACAAAGTAGAAGATTTAACGCAAGGAGAACGTGCCGAAATGGCGAAGGCTCCTTTTTCGTTAGAAGCGTATCAAAATGCCTTAGAAATTGAAGCTGTATATGGCGAAAAAGACTATACCACCAACGAACGCAATTCAATTAGACCTACTTTAGATGTTAACGGTATTTGGGGTGGATACATTGGCGAAGGTGCTAAAACAGTTATTGCGAGTCAGGCTTTTGCCAAAATCTCTATGCGTTTGGTACCCAACCAAGATTGGGAAGAAATCACTGAACTTTTTAAAACACATTTTGAAAATATTGCTCCCAAAGGTGTCACAGTAAAAGTAACGCCGCATCATGGCGGACAGGGCTATGTAACGCCTATTAACACCATTGGCTATCAAGCAGCATCTAAAGCCTATGAGACTACTTTTGGCAAAAAACCTATTCCGCAACGCAGTGGGGGAAGTATTCCTATTGTTGCGCTATTTGAGGAAAAATTAAAAAGTAAAACCATTTTAATGGGATTTGGCCTTGACAGCGATGCCATACATTCGCCCAATGAACATTTCGGAATATGGAATTACCTTAAAGGCATCGAAACCATACCGTATTTCTACAAATACTTTACTGAGATGAATTCTTAAGGTTTTTTTAGATGTTAGATGGAAATAAATAATTTTAACGTAATTCATAACGGTCAACTGAAACCATCAACCATCCATTATCCTCTAAAATTTTTCTAATTTTAAGCCATAAGTACGTAGTTGAACGAGTATTTCAAAGATATTGTACTACAAATACTTAATCCCCGTTGTTTTATGACCCAAATTAACCTACTTATCACTAATGACTATTTCAGAGAAACAGACCTCGTTATTTTTCAGGTTGAGCATTTCATTTACCGTATTTGCGGCACTTTTTAAATATGTGTCTTGGCCTTTAATTAGCATAGGAGCAGCAGGAATGATTATATTTCATTCATTACAGTTATTCCAAAAAGAAAAGAAACAGGCTTTAGACTATGCAAGACATGCCTTGATTGTTACTTTTTCATTCAATTATATATTTAACGTTCTTGAATTACCTTTTGGTCATTTACTAATGACCGCAACTAGAGTTACTTTGATTGTTTTTATGATCATGTATATCGTGAAAATTATAGGTACGCTTCAAGAAAATAAGGAATCTGACATTTCACTGACAGATTTAGGTACTGAAAAATTATCTTATTTATTAGCTGACATAGCGACCGTATACATTGTGGTTGCCTCGTTGTTTAAAATTCTACATTGGCACTTTGGAATTATTAACGCTAACTTTTTGTTTGCAATCGGATTATTTACAGCTGTAATTTCTATTTTAACTAGCCCAAAAGCTTTGAGAAAATAAAAGCTCATACTCTATACTTTTGAAACAAAAGATTCAAATTGGTTTAAGACTGAGTATTGCATTTGCATTACTTGGTATTTTATTTAAAATCATGCATTGGCCCCTTCCTGGCATGATTCTTTTTACAGGGGTTATAGGAATTATTATTTTCTATGGCCTTCAGTTTTTTCAAAAGCAACAAAAAACACTCTTAGGTTATTCGAAATTAGCGTTACTGATTTCTTTTCTGATATACTATCTATTGCAGGTTTTACATTTACCTTATAGCTATTTCTTTAGAATATTAACCCAAATTGCTTTACTTGCAGTAGTGCTAGTTTTTATCAGAGATGTACTATTCATGAAGCCATCTAATAGTAAAGAATCTGCGAATGAATTACAGAAAAGTTCACTTCAAAAAAGGCTGTCTTATGTACTCTACGAAATAGCAGCCGTAGGAATCATTGTAGGTGCTCAATTTAAAATATTACATTGGGAATTCGGCTTTATCACTGGCCAAATACTCCTCATCATAGGTTTTGTAGCAGCTACAGCAGCAGTTCTTCTTGGTTTAAGAGATACCAACCCATAGTATTTTCACGCTATTTATTTTCTTATATAACTCTACATTTGTAGAATTATAATTTTTATTCTATGTTTGTAGAACAATCTCGATGTTTCGGGGCTAAAAATGTAGAACATGCAATTATCAAAATCAGAAGAAGAACTTATGAATATGCTATGGAAGCAAAAGAAAGCTTTCATGAAAGATTTATTGGATGCCTACCCCGATCCAAAACCGGCTACAACAACGGTTGCGACCCTTTTGAAAAGAATGACCGATAAAGGTTTCGTGAACTACAAAGCCCTTGGAAGATCGCGCGAATATTTTCCTTTGGTTAAAAAGAAGGATTACTTCTCAAAACATGTCAACGGACTCATAAAAAACTTTTTTAATGATAGTCCGGGGCAATTTGCCTCTTTCTTTACCAAAGAAACCAATTTAAGCAAAGAAGAACTCGAAAATTTGAAAGCGTTAATCGATACCGAAATAAAAAAGAAATAGTCATGATATTATATCTTATAAAATTAGCGGCCTGCATGGCCCTCTTTTTAGTCTTCTATAAATTGCTTCTTGAAAAGGAAAACATGCATGTTTTCAAACGTTTCTATCTACTACTGGCTATTGCAGCCTCACTTTTCATACCAACCCTAGTTTTTACAGAATACGTAGTTGTTGAACCGATTTCATATGAAGAAATTCAACCCGCTATTAATTCAGACAATAAATACATTGACGTACCAGAAAAACTACAATCAGATATTATAGATGTAGCTCCCATTTTATGGTGTGTTTATTTCTTAGGATTATTTTTTCTAGGATTTAAATTCATCAAAAACCTATTTCAGATAGTTGGGCGAATTCGCAAAAATCCAAAACAAAAATCAAACTCTTTTATACATGTATTGCTAAAAGAAAACTTTCCACCACATACTTTTTTCAAATACATATTTCTGAATAAGAAGAAGCTTGAGTCAAATGAAATACCAAAGGAAGTATTGTTACATGAAGAAACCCATGCGCGTCAAAAACATAGTCTTGATGTGGTCTTTATTGAGCTACTTCAAGTGGTCTTTTGGTTCAATCCACTGGTATATTTATTTAAAAAGGCCATCAAATTAAATCATGAATTTCTGGCAGATCAGGCCGTTTTGAATGCAGCCGTTGACCATACCACCTATCAAAACACTTTACTATCATACCTGTCACCCGATAGTGAAAAGAAGTATCCGTTAAAAATGACCAATGCCATCAATTATTCATCAATCAAAAAACGATTTGCAATCATGAAAACAAAAACATCAAAACGGTCGATTTTATTTAGAAGTATTCTGTTGCTTCCATTACTTGCGATTCTAGTTTTAGGGTTTAGTAAAACCGTATTAGTTCAACAAGAGTCGAATATCATTACAAAAGAAATTGAAACCACAGATTCCTTTACCTCTAATCAAATTGATGAAAAAGGTAAGCAACCCAATGACCAAGAATCAAAAACCCTAGAAAATAATTCTACTAATAGACAGGAAGATCCAGACCCTTTTGACATAGTTATAACAAATACACATTCCGGTTTAAAATTTAAATGTTTAAGTGGATGTTCATGGATAGACCTTGCTTTTTCACTACCTCAAAATAAGTCTCAAAAAGTAGGTTTTAATGGCATGATTAATAATCATAATTCAAATTCTTTTTTATTCTCAATAAAGAAAATAAGTAAGTTAGACATAGCGCTTAAAGGTTTAGAAGGTACTGTTTGGAATAATCTTAAATTCTCAATTGCTGAAAATGAAACACAAAGACTGAATCAATTTGGTATGGTATCTAGTGTACTTCAAAAAGAAGCGACCAAAAAACAACGTGAAGAATACAATGCCCTCGCTAAAAAATACAATACCATGCTTTCAAAAAGCAAAAGCGTTGAAATTAAAATGAAAGATGTAGAGCGTTTGAAATATCTCTATGGTTTGATGTCTGATACGCAAAAAGCTGCTGCTGAAGCTTTTCCTAATTTTCCGGAGCCACCTCCGCAGTCAAAAGGGCCTGAGGCCCCAAAGACTCCTCATGTAAAAGAGGGTGAAAAAAGCAACAATATTCAACAAAGTGAAGCGAACTTAAATGACTTGGCTTATGCTGACAAAGTGATTGAGAAAACCATAAAAAATCAGGACATTTATGACCATTTAACTCGCATAAATGATGTATTACTAAATGGCACTATTGTTACAAATGATTTAAAAAGTTTTTATTCAAATGAAGAGCAAAATAAGACTGATTCAAATGCAAATCAAGATAGTGAATATGAAGTTTCATATGGAATAGAAAATCCTGAAAGACCTAAAGAATCTTACGTTAAACAGTTAATCGATATGAACAAAAAAGGGGCTGTTTTTTATCACAGAGGAGAAGAAATTAGTTTCTACAAGGCTTTGGACCTGTTGTATAACAAAAGAAACTTAATGCTTGCCACCTTTAATATGGAGGAAAAAGGTACGCCATTTGTAATTTTAGACCGCAATTTCAAAAAGTATGATGTCAAAGAATTGATTAATTCTCATTTAGATTGAAAACTTGGTTAAAAAGGAATTATTAAATCTTTTATTTTCAAGGTTTTTTTTAGGTATCATAAAGAGCAAAAGAACGCATTAATTACCTGCAATTCTATTCCATAAACTATCGAGTAAACCTTTTGCATCGCTTCGGTTTTTTTCAGTTTCTTTTATTTCTATTCCGTTCTCAGTTGATACTAATTCATAGCTAAAAGCGTAACGCTTCTCATTAGATTTAAAACTTAACAACCCAAATCTTAGGTCATTAAAAAGCAACTTTTTATCAACTTTTGTTACCGTAAACCAACCTTCAGAAATAGTCATAAGACGTTTAACTTTATCTTCATTTGCCAAACTTCCTAAAAACTGATGGTTCTTCATATGTGGTACAAACTGTATGGGTTTTGAATCAAAAAAAGAATAATTACCAATCAAATAAGCGTCTTTTGTATCGATATTGGCCGTCCATAAAACAGTAGTAAACGGAGCAGGTCTTATGTTTATATCAGTATAAACAATTTCTTGAGCTTTCAATGCATTTGTAAATTTCTGATAGGCAAATCCTTTTAAAACCAAAGTTAGCAGCAGATAGGTGGTACTGATCACTAAGCCTAATCGATTATATTTTCTTCGTTTCGCTGATGTTCTTTTTTGAAGAATAGCCAACAACATAAAAATCAAAAAGGGTATGGTATACAAAGGGTCAATTACAAAAATATTTTGAAAAGCCAGTCGTGTTTTAAAAGGCCAAAATAATTGGGTGCCCCAAGTGGTAAATGCATCTAAAATGGGGTGGGTAAATAATCCCCAGAAAAAAAGCCATGACCATTCACGCCAAGTAGCTTCTTTTTTTGAAAACAATGAATAAACGCACCACCCAAAAACAGGTGCGAATAACACTGAAAAAAGAATAGAATGACTAAAACCACGATGCCATTCTGTTGCTGTAACGGTATCAACAAAAAAACGAGTCAAAACATCTAAATCAGGAAAAGTACCTGCAATTGCCCCAAACAAAGGCGCTTTATTACCCACCTTCTTACCCAAGACGGCCTCGCCCACGGCAGCACCTAAAACAATTTGAGTTAATGAATCCATTTAGTCTACTATTTCCATTTTTTTCAACAAAAATGAAGCGTTCATATTTTCACAAATACCCACTTTGAATTTGTAATCAAAATGCAATTCGTTGTTGATTATCTCAGCATCAAAATAGTGGTTTTCTATCTCATCATATTCTTTAGCAATTTCACACAAACTCAAGTCATGGGTAGCAATGATTCCGGTAGATTTTGATTTGACTAATTTCTCAACAAATTTTCTACTTCCTTCAGCTTTATCAGTACTATTAGTGCCTTTTAAAATTTCATCTAAGACAATAAAATAGCGATCCTTTTGAATTTCTTCAATCATAAATTTGAGTCGTTTTAACTCAGAAAAGAAATACGATTCATCATCGGTCAATGAATCGGTTGTGCGCATACTCGTTATTAATTTAATAGGATTATAACGTACTTCTTCAACACACACGGGCAAGCCTACATTCGCCATCATAATTTGCAATGAAACGGTGCGTAGAAAAGTGCTTTTACCCGCCATATTTGCTCCTGTAATGATAAAAAATTGTTCATTATCTATTTGGATGTCATTCAATACGCTCCGATCAGATGGTAGTAAAGGATGACCGACTCCTGTTGCTTTTAGTATTATAGGATTATCAGTAAGCTTAGGATACCCATACTCAGGATGATTAAATGCAAAGGTACCCAAGCTGATATAGGCATCAAAAAAGGCAATGACCTCAAACCAATTTTTGGTTGATGATCCGTGCTGGGCTATCCATTGTTCTATTTGACAGCTTGTTGCGAGTGCTCTTAGAAAAAATCCGTTTCCAAAAATGAGGTAAAAAACATTATGATTTTGATCTAAGTTTCCTAAAAGTTTTGAAAATTCTTTAATAATTGAGGAAGTCTTTTTTCCTTCCTTCACTATCATTTCTTTCTTTTGATTTAAAATAGAGGTTTCAAATGGGGTGTTTTCAATAATTTCAATAAGCCTATTGTACTGCTCAAAAGTCGATTGCATTTTTGAAGCTGCACTACCCAATTTACTTATCTTTTTAGTATATAGTCCTGAAATAATGAAGCCTAAACCCATCATTATCAACAACAATATACCCGTTACCACATTCAACAAATAAAGTATGAATAACAGTATGGAGATCGATGAAAAAACCAAAGGAAGGTATTTCATAAACTTTGGCATAAAAGGGGTATAGGCTGCTAGCCATTTTAAAATGCTTTCTGTTGAAGTTTCTGTTTTTGTCAAAGAAGCGATGGCAGAAAATTCTTGTCGCCATTGGTGCATTTTAGAAAGCTCATTAATTGCGTCTTGCTTTGCAATAATGTCAGTAATCGAATTTTCTTTTAACAAGTTTGCTAAGGTTTGACTACCCTGCTTCAAAAATGTACGATTGCTGTATTGATAAAAAGATCCTTTGCCAAAAAGATCAATGTCTTGACTAAAATGATGTTGGTTTTCTTTGAATTCATTGCCTTCAGGGCGATTAAAAAAATCTCGGTTTAATAGGCGAATTTCGGTTTCATTAATAGCAATGAGTGCCTTTAATTTATCACGTTTAAACTGTAGGTTGGTATGTCTAGAAACGAGGTAGAGAAAAACTGAAATACCAATAATAGCAATTGCTACAACTAGTTGCGTATTATCAAAAAAATAATAAATCGCAAAGGCAATCATCATAAACACTAGCAGGCGCAAAACGCTTGAGCCTGTCAATTGCTTTTTGACTTCTGAGAGAGCACGTGAGTAATTTTCAAGTTGGGTCTTATAAAAGGAAGTCAAATCCTGCATTAAGATCGAATTTTTTAGAATTTTAAAGGTAGCTAATTCGAACTTTTCTCACTAATTGCATTTAACATGGCTATTTGACCCAAATGGTAAATATCATGCTGTGCAATACTGGTTAAAATTGGCCCAAAAGTATATTGCTTTCCTGGTACCTTTTTAGTTAATAGCTCGTCAGTTTCTTTCGATAATTTTTGAATAAGATCTTGCTGGTTCTTTACTAGTTCATGTTTTAGGTCTAACCACTCATTTTCATTTGAAATTTGTACCGAAGTCCAATCATTCTTGCCATCAATTACAATATTGAAGTTCAAATCGCCTTCTAGTTTTTTTAATACAAAAACACGCCAATTGATGATGTGCTTCACGAGAATGGCAATGGTTTTAGAGCCGTACAATTCTTGGTTGACCACCTCCCATGGTATTTCATCAAGTTTTTCTTTGATAGAAGTTCCATACCACGGTTTACCTTCGAAACAAACTTCAAGATTTGAAATAATTGCCGTTAATTGATTAGCCATAATTTTAGTGAAGGGCATCAAACTCGGCCCGCATTTTTTTAGTGAATTTCGCTACCACCAAATTGTAAGAATGGTCTATCAATTCAACTATTAGATTATACGGAACCCTATCTAAGATTAGTGTATTCCAATGCAGTTTGCTCATATGGTAACCTGGCGTAATTGAACCATCATATTCTTCTCTTAATAGTACCGATCGCTCAGGATTACATTTTAGATTGACCTGTGGTGGTAGTCTTTCTAAACCTGATAGGGCAAACATTTTTCCCATGACCTTGAAGACTAATGTATGTGCATCAAATGGCAAACTCTCAGTTACTCCTTTTTTAGACAAACAATAATTTCTAAACTCTTCAACATTCATGTAAGGGCAGTTCAAATACTAGTGGAATCATAGACGATAACCTTCGTCCATAATTTGCTTGACTCTTCGACAAACAATTTATGCGGTGCTTCATCTTGATAGGCTTGCTGTGCCTCTGCCGACTCAAAAGTCACAATCAGCGAATAGGTAAAGGAGCCATCAACTACATCACGGCTAGCTCTAAGAGGAATACCAATAAACTTAGTTTTAGCGTAAGCTGAATTTTCTAAAAATTTTTGTAATGATTTTTCAAATGCTTTTCGATCCTCTGGACTATCAGGGTTAGCCAACCAGAAATAAACGGTATGCGCGAAATTCGAATCAAAATCTTTCATGGTCTCTTCTTTTTGCCCGCAGGCAGCTATTGTAAAGGTTAAAAATAATAGAATACAGATTTTATTCATGGGTTTTTCAAATTAATCGAGTAATTTTTTCTTTTCTGTCTCAGGAATTTCTAAAGCTGAATAGTCCAATTTCCATCCTATGGTCTCGACTATTTTCTCAATCAGCAGCACTGTTTGAAAGGCTTCTTTTCGAGCAGTTTCCATTAAACCGCTTTCAGGTATTTTTTCGATAATATGTTTCTTCGCCTCCTTATTCAGGGTAGTTAAATCATCGGGATTGAAAGAATTGAAAAGTCCGTTTTGTATATCATAAAACTCTAACTCTGGCTCAATAGATAGCACTTCAGGCTGAGGAAAATTTGTCAATACAATTTGTTTCTTCTGATTATCAGCATGCATTAATATTTTTTGCAAATCATACCCTATTTGGGCTTTAGCATTAATAACAATCAAAGCTTTTTTCTTGCTGCTAATCAGGCTCATAAAACGCTCTTTGGTATTTTCGTACTTATATATTTCAGCAAAATCGCCTTCGACAGAAATCAATTTACAAACACTTTTAATTTTTTCTAAAAGAACTGTAGACTGATGGGTGGTCAATTCTTTGCTTTGTTTCTTGCGAAAAAAAGTATAAATCCAGTAGGTAGCTATTGCGCCCAGAAATAATCCTAAAAACGTATCAAAAATCGTATCCATATCAATCTTCAATTTTAAACAGCACTGGCCTACTTGGGCTCGCATCATTTTCAAATGGAGCGACTTGTAAATTCAAATAATATTTGCCGTCCTTTACCTTATTGGGTACATAAATAAATTCTGTAATGGTTGCCTGTTTTCTAATTTTATGATGCGTACACCAAAATGCGTTATGTGCCAATAAAGCACCGCCATCTTTTTCTTTATCAATTGATGGTAAATCGATAAGCAAATGTTCAACTCCTTTTTCAACCAAATATTCAGCAGCTTGTTCTAAGAGGTAAGGCGGATTAGTATTTGAATACTGCCGATTTAGTTTCTCTTTCAAATTAGGTAAGGTTCTAATCACTATAGCTTCTCTTTTTTTATTGCCTAAAGCATATTGCAATTGCTTTCTTGAAATCACAAAATCGTCTTGATATTTTTCAGGAGCAATAGTAATCACTTCCGCCAAAAAGAAATACTTCTTTAAGTTTTGATTGATGGAATGAAACTCTTTAGTTATATGCCCCACACACTCGGTATGTGTGCCATGTGCATGCGGATTAAATTGAATATCATTGAAATTGGTAGATCTACCTTCAGTCACTTTACCCACAAAATCGCCATTAATATGAGGCTCTATTATTGGATGATCCACATACCAGGCATTCACATTTGATGCACTACCCGTAATAGGAATGGAAATATCTAGAGGTATAGATAGGTCAATAAAGTCGTTTTTAATTTTAGCTTTCACGCTGCACTTTTTGAATAATTACAAGTTAATCATAAATAAATCTGCTGCAATACCATCGGCTAAAAAACGTCCTTTTTTGGTCACTAAAAGTTGATTACCATCTACATACAAAAGATGCTCATCAATATATTTTGCCGCTTGTTCTTCTAAATATTTCAGATAGATTGAACCAAAATCTTTACGAATCTTGTCTAATGACACGCCCCAAATAGTTCTAAGTCCTGTCATTAAATATTCATTGTACCGATCGATTTTTGTAAGTGACTCTATCTCGCTTGGCAATTCATTGTTTTCTATGGCTTTAATATATTTTGAATTATTATTGATATTCCACCCACGCTTTTCGCCATCAAAAGAATGTGCTGAAGGGCCAATTCCCATATATTTCTTCTGTTGCCAATAGGCCGTATTATTTTTTGAAAAGTAGCCCGGTTTTCCAAAGTTCGAAATCTCATAACTTTCGAAACCAGCGGCTTCCATTTTATCTAGTAAAATATTAAAATGTTCTTGAGCTACTGCATCATCAACAGCTTTGATAATACCTTTTTCAACAAACTTAGCCAAGGCCGTTTTTGGTTCAACAGTTAAGGCATAACTTGATATATGCGGAATGTTAAAAGATAATGCTTTATCAATGTTTTGAATCCAGCGTTCATTCGACATATTTGGCATTCCGTAAATCAGGTCAATTGAAATATTGTCGAAATGTTTTACCGCTTCGCGGATGCATTCCTCAGCTTCTTGAGCACTATGTGCACGATTCATCAATTTCAAATCTTCTTCAAAAAAAGACTGAACACCAATACTCAAACGATTAATTCGACCCTCAGATAATTCGATTATTCGATTCTCAGATAAATCATCAGGATTTGCCTCAAGTGTAATTTCGGGGCTTTCTGAAACCCGATAATTTTTATAAATAGCTTCAATTATACCATTGATTTCTTCGGATGTCAATACCGAAGGCGTACCGCCACCAAAATAGATGGTTTCAACTATCTCGTCTTTAAATTCATCTTTGCGAAGAACAATTTCTTTTTCAAGAGCAGAAACCATAGCTTCTTTTTTGCCCATGCTAGTTGAAAAATGGAAGTCACAATAATGACAAGCTTGTTTGCAGAATGGAATATGGATGTAGATGCCAGCACCCTCCGCACCCGAAGGGGGAACTTCATTCCTGTTTTTGAAATCATCTAATTTCAATTTAAAACTACTTTTTAGTTTTTCGAAGATTAATAACGGTTGAGTTTTTAACTCCCCCTTTGGGGGTTGGGGGGCTATTCTGTTTTACAAAAGCACTCCAACCAGAATAACTTTTACCCACCTCAATACGACCCGCATTATAAAAATGACAAACAGCCGCTGCCAAACCATCTGTAGCATCTAAGTTTTTAGGTAGTGATTTTAATTTCAAAACACTTTGCAACATTTTAGCTACTTGTTCTTTACTGGCATTACCATTACCGGTAATGGCCATCTTAATTTTTTTAGGTAGGTATTCTGTGATGGGTATTTCTCTTGAAAGTCCTGCAGCCATGGCAACACCTTGTGCTCTTCCTAATTTCAGCATTGATTGTACGTTCTTACCAAAGAAAGGGGCTTCAATCGCTATTTCATCAGGATGATACGTATCAATCAATTCAATGGTACGCTCAAAAATCAATTTTAATTTAACGTAATGATCTTTGTACTTGCTTAGTAAAAGTTCATTCATTTGAATGAATTCCATTTTTTTGCCCACCACTTTGATGAGTCCGAAACCCATAATGGTAGTCCCCGGATCAATACCTAAAATGATTTTTTCTTTTGGCATTTATGGGTTGTTTGATTGAAGTATAATAGGAATTCTAAATTTCGCTTTCACTGGCATGGCTTCCTTTAAAGCAGGTGCCAAAGGCGGAAGGTTTTTTAAGCTCTGCCTTATAATACCCTCAAATTCAGGCATTTGCTCATCAATTGAAGGGTCTTTCTCAATGGTTAAAACCGTAATTCGACCATCTTTGTCGACCAAAAAATCAACTTGAATTGTTGGGTCTATACTTTTATCAAAGGTATATTCAAATTCATTTAAACTTTCGCTGCAATATTTCAATAGCTCACGTTCAAAACACTCACGCTGAATTGTTTTTGAAACAAACTCATCACAAACCTCAAACAGCGGATAACTGTCAATATCATTCCAATCTATTGCATTGAGTTTTTTAGTAATAGCTTGTTGCGTCTTTTTCTCCTGTGATTTGAATAAATCGCAGGAAGTCAATATTGCCAATAAAATCAATAATGAAATACCTCGCATTGTCGCCAAAATTCTATGGGGAAATTACGATAATTTTAAGGTATGACGACATATTAATTACGAGATAAACTTGTAACAAATCCTTATTATCTTCGTCAAATAGTTGAATTTTCTCTATTGAGAGTTTAATAATGTATATGGATATAGCACTTTTAGTCCTCGGACTTTTACTTTGTTTACTCGGTATTATCGGTAGTTTTTTACCGGTATTACCGGGCCCACCTGTAAGTTGGGCGGGGCTTCTATTATTACACCTTACCAACGCGGTGCCTCAAGATTGGTGGTTTTTGGGTATTACTGGGGTCGTTGCCCTCGCAATTTTCGCCCTCGATTATGTTATTCCTATTGTTGGGACAAAAAAGTTTGGTGGTACCAAGGCTGGAATGATTGGTACTACCCTAGGCTTAATTATTGGGCTACTTGCCCCCATCCCTGGCGGAATCATTATTGGCCCCTTCGTAGGTGCCTTTTTAGGAGAACTTTCAAACAAAGCGGATAATAAAACCGCTCTAAAAGCAGCCTTTGGGTCCTTTTTAGGGTTCTTAACGGGTGCTTTTATGAAGTTTGTGGTCTCTATTATTTTTACAGGATTATTTATTGGTAAGGCCTGGGATTATAAAGAGGGATTATTTCCGTTTCTATTGACTAATTGATTTTTTTGTCATGCTGAACAAAGTGAAGCATCTGAACAATAGTTAGGCTATCATTACATTTCAATAACGCTAATTTTGTGAAACAGCACCCAATTAGTTTTTCTAGCCTTAGTCAGATTCCTCGTGCCTCGGAATAACAAAAATAATGTTAATCCATCCAAACTACCTTATCTTCTATAGATTCTCTTGAAACTTCTGGCAATTCTGCTTCGTAGTATCCCATATAAAAGAAACCCAAACACCTTTCGCCTTCATTTAAATCAAAGAATTCATCCATATATTTTATGAGTCCGGGCGAGCTCCAATAACTTCCAATTCCCAATTCGGTACAACAAAGCCACATATTTTGAACAGCCATTGCCGTCGCAGCAATTTCTTCCCATTCTGGCACACTTTCCTTTGGGTCACGTTGCATACATATCACAATTAGAGCTCCTGCTTTTGCAGGGTTTTCTAATAATTTTCGAACTTTTATTTGCTTGGGTTTTGAGTCTACCTCTTGATATTTTAATGATAAAAATTTCCCCAGTCTTTCTTGTGAAGTACCCTGTAAAACTTTAAAACGCCAAGGCTCTGTTTTTCTATGATTAGGCGCCCAATTAGCGGCCACCAAAATCTTTTCAATATCTGTCTTGGCAATCGGTTTATCAATATAAGTCGATGGAAAAACCGAACGCCTATTTTTAATCAAATCAAAAATCATAAATACGCTTTTAAATGGTTAGGCAGAAAAACAGAATTTTTATTGTTTTGCACAAAGTTAAAAACAATCAACTCGTAAATTTCATAAAGAATCAATACTTTTAAACTAATTCGATATGTCATATGAATACTAAAATATTTAATTACGGAGAAGACCTCCTCACCTCTAGTATTGCGCTTGCTATTGCCCGTGGAAAAAATAAAACTATCTTGTCTGTAGAAACTCGAGAAAAGATAAAATCTAGCTGGCAAATAGTTCAAAATATTGTTGAAAAAGGAGATCCTGTATATGGTATCAATACTGGTTTTGGCCCTTTATGCACCACAAAAATATCAAAAGAAGAAACTACTATATTACAAACCAATATTTTAAAAAGCCATAGCGTAGGTGTTGGAAAAGCTGTTGCTACTGAAATTTCGAAGTTAATGCTCGTCCTCAAAGTACATGCGTTGGCCAAAGGCTTCTCTGGTATCGCAATTACTACTCTAGAGCGTATCATTTGGCATATTGAAAATGATGCCATTCCTATGGTTCCAGAACAGGGTTCAGTAGGTGCTTCAGGAGATTTAGCACCACTGTCTCATTTATTCTTACCCTTGATCGGACTCGGAAAAATTACACATCAAGAAAAAATATATGATACTTCTAGCTTCTTAAAACAACATCAACTTGAACCTCTCAAATTAGGCCCTAAAGAAGGTCTAGCCCTAATCAATGGCACGCAATTTATTGCTGCCCATGCCGTCAAGGTAGTTGAAAAATTACACTCCTGTTTATCACAAGCTGATGTTATTGGCGCCATGATGATTGAAGGTTTACAAGGATCTGCAAAACCATTCTTTAATGAGTTGCATCAACTACGCCCATTTAAAGGTAATGTTCATGTGGCTAAAAGAGTAAAGCGCCTTTTAAAGGGTTCCGAAATTCTTGAAGATCATATCGATTGCGAAAGGGTTCAAGACCCCTACTCTCTACGTTGTATACCTCAAGTTCATGGGGCTTCTCGAAATGCTTGGTTACATCTTAAAGAATTGGTTGAAGTAGAACTTAATTCGGTAACCGATAATCCTGTAATTATTGCTCATGATTTTACCATTAGCGGGGGTAATTTTCACGGACAACCACTCGCCATGGCACTAGATTATGCCTGTTTGGCAGCCTCTGAATTGGGTAATATTTCAGACCGTCGAATTTATTTAGCTTTAGAAGGTAACAGCCCAGGGGTGCCAAAATTACTTATGAAAGACACCGGAATCAACTCAGGCTACATGATTTTACAATACACCACCGCTGCCTTGGCAAGTGAAAATAAAGGTTTATGTTTTCCTTCAAGCACAGATAGTATTCCTACCTCTCTTGGGCAAGAAGATCACGTCAGTATGGGTTCTATTGGGGGTAGAAAAGCACTGCAAGTGATTGAAAATATAGAAAAGATTTTAGCCATTGAACTTTTAACAGCGGCACAAGCTTTTGAGTTTCGAAAACCCTTAAAATCAGGAGTCTTCTTAGATGAAATTCATAAAGAAATAAGAAAGCAAGTAACCTTCGCTGACAAAGACCGTGTATTTGCTGATGATATTGAAAAGGGAATTGAAATGATAAAAGATAAAACTATCTTACAGGTTATAGAGCGTGTCAAAAGAGAGAAGAATCTGGAGTTTGAGGTTCCGTTCGAAGAAGAATTTGAGAATTATTGATTACCTGCAATTCGCTGTAAGCTATACGCTAAAAGCTTAAAGCACAGGGCGTTTAGCGATAAGCGCAAGATATATAGCAATAAAAAATATGAAAACCATGAAATTAGTAGGCCCTTTCAAACAAATCATCCCCATGTACGGATTATGTTTAAAAGGAGCCATTTCAGATAATCAACTTACTATTATCGATAACGGTGGTATTTTAGTCGAAGAAGGAAAAATAAAAGCCATTGCTAATTTTGAAACCCTTCGCAAAGAAAATCCAGAAATACAAGTACATGAACTCAAAGGTAATCATACCTGCCTCCCCGGATTCATTGATGCTCATACTCATATTTGTTTTGGAGGTACGCGCGCCAAAGACTATGCCATGCGAAATGCCGGTAAAACCTATTTAGAAATCGCCAAAGCAGGCGGGGGCATTTGGGATTCTGTGACTCAAACTCGAAAAGCTACCAGAGAAGAGCTGATTAAACGAACTACAAAACTGGCAAACCGTCACTTAAAAAATGGCGTAACTACAATTGAGGTAAAAAGCGGATACGGACTAACAGTTGCCGAAGAACTAAAAATGCTGCGCGCCATCAAAGAAACCAACGCTACTGTTTCTGCTGATTTGATTGCCACCTGTTTGGCAGCGCATATACTTCCTAAAGATTATGACGGTAGCCATGAAAAGTATTTAGCTGAAATAAGTGAACAATTGTTTCCAATACTTAAGGATGAAAAACTCACAAATCGCATAGATGCCTTTGTTGAAGAAAGTGCATTTTCGGCAGAACAAATAGCACCTTATTTTAAAAAAGCACAAGAAATGGGCTTTGACATTACCATTCATGCCGACCAATTTTCGACTTCAGGAAGTCAAGTGGCTGTTGATTTTGAGGCTATAAGTGCGGATCATTTAGAGGTAAGCAAACCTAAAGAAATTGAATTACTTGCAAAAAGTAATGTCATTGCTACAGCCTTGCCTGGAGCATCTATCGGTCTAGGCTGTGATTTTACTCCCGCTCGTAAAATACTAGATGCAGGTGGTGCCTTAGCCATCGCCAGTGACCATAATCCGGGTTCTGCCCCTATGGGCGATTTATTGACGCAAGCGACTATTCTTGGAACTTTTGAAAAACTTTCGAATGCAGAGGTTTTAGCTGGAATCACTTTTCGAGCAGCCGCAGCCTTGAACTTGAAAGATAGAGGGCAATTAGTTGAAGGATATAAGGCAGATTTTATTGGTTTTCACACCGATAACTACCAAGAAATTTTATACAACCAAGGCAATTTCAAACCCTGTATGGTTTGGAAGAATGGAGAACTGGTATTAGACAAACACAGGCAATAGAACAAAGTAAATGGATTTTAAATCACAAATATTTCAAGGCATTCCGAAAAATCTTCCTTCCAACAAGGAATACAATTCACAAGTTAGCCACGCACCTAAGCGGAAAGATATTTTGACTTTGGAAGAAAAGAAATTGGCTATTCGAAACGCCCTAAGATACTTTCCAAAAGATTGGCATGATGAACTTTCAAAAGAATTTGCGTTAGAATTAAAAAATTACGGTCGCATTTACATGTATCGCTTCAAGCCAGAATATGCTATGTATGCACGACCTATTTTTGAATATCCGGCAAAAACAAAACAGGCCGCGGGTATCATGTTGATGATTCAAAACAATTTAGATCCCGCTGTAGCTCAGCATCCTGACGAATTAATTACCTATGGCGGCAATGGGGCTGTTTTTCAAAATTGGGCACAATATCTTTTAAGCATGAAGTATTTGGCAACCATGACTGAGGAGCAAACTTTACATATATATTCAGGACATCCTATGGGTTTGTTTCCTTCCTCGAAAGAGGCCCCAAGAGTTGTGGTTACCAATGGCATGATGATTCCGAACTATTCAAAACCTGACGATTGGGAGAAATATAATGCGCTCGGAGTTACCCAATACGGGCAAATGACTGCTGGCTCCTACATGTATATAGGTCCGCAAGGCATCGTGCATGGCACAGCGATTACCGTCATGAATGCCTTTAGAAAAGTGCTTCAAAAAGATGATTCTCCAGCAGGGAAAATATTTCTTACCGCCGGATTAGGAGGTATGAGTGGTGCACAACCAAAAGCAGGAAATATTGCAGGTTGCATTACTATTTGTGCTGAAGTTAATCCCGCGGCAGCGAAAAAAAGACACGAACAAGGATGGGTTGATGAACTAATTGAAGATTTAGATGAATTGGTTACTCGAACCGAAAAGGCAATCGAACAAAAAGAAGTTGTTTCTCTAGCATTCATAGGAAATGTTGTTGCTATTTGGGAGCGATTTGATCACGAAAATATTTTTATTCATTTAGGTTCTGACCAAACTTCATTGCATAATCCCTGGGCAGGAGGATATTATCCTGTCGGTTTATCTTTTGAAGAATCGAATAGACTAATGAGTGAAAATCCAGTTTCATTTAAAGAAAAAGTACAGGAGTCGTTAAGAAGTCATGCAGCGGCAATTAACAAACACACCTCAAAAGGCACTTATTTCTTTGACTACGGAAATGCCTTTTTACTGGAAGCCTCACGTGCAGGCGCCAAGATTTACAAAAACTCAAAAGGAGAATTTACAAGCTCTCCTTCTCTTGGGGAAGGGGCTGGGGGATGGGCTTATCCATCGTACGTTCAAGATATCTTGGGACCCATGTGTTTCGATTATGGTTTTGGCCCATTCCGTTGGGTATGTTCATCAGGAAATCTTAAAGATTTACAAAAAACAGATGCCATTGCGCTTCAAGTAATGGAAAAAATCAAAGAAACGGCACCCGAAGAAATTCAGCAACAAATGCAAGACAATATTACTTGGATTCGCGAAGCTGAAAATAACAAATTGGTGGTAGGTTCTCAAGCAAGAATTTTATACGCTGATGCCGAAGGTAGAGCCAAAATTGCAGAAGCTTTTAACCAAGCTATTAAATCAGGAGAACTTTCTGCTCCTGTAATTTTAGGCAGAGACCATCATGATGTAAGTGGTACCGATTCTCCGTTTAGAGAAACCAGTAATATATACGATGGCAGCAAGTTTACAGCTGATATGGCGATTCACAATGTCATTGGCGACAGCTTTCGCGGTGCCACCTGGGTATCAATACACAATGGTGGTGGTGTTGGCTGGGGAGAAGTAATGAATGGCGGTTTCGGAATGGTACTCGATGGTTCTGAGGAAGCTTCAAAACGATTAAAAAACATGTTATTCTATGATGTCAATAACGGAATTTCAAGAAGAAGTTGGGCGAGAAATGACGAAGCCATTTTTGCTATTAAAAGAGAAATGGAACGAACTCCTGAACTCAAAGTTACTTTACCTAATTTAGTAGAAGATAAATTGCTTAGTGATTTATTTGATTAAACTATGAGTCAATATCGCAAAACAAATACTGAAATCTGGAACGGAAGAATTTCTGACCAACAGCTCTATTTACATGAGAAAGTACAATGCATTGATTTAGAAAAAGAAGTACTTTCTAAAGCTACTAAAAATAGCTATGCCATACTAGGGTATGCCTGTGATGAAGGCGTCAGAAGAAATCAAGGTAGATTAGGTGCCATAGAAGGCCCTGATGTTATTCGTGGGGTTCTTGGTAAAATGCCAAACCACTTAAATAGTCAATCTCAGTTTATAGATACCGGAAATATTTTCTGTAAAGACCACTCTATGGAAGCTGCTCAATTGGAGTTTTCGCAGCAAATCGAATCACTTTTAGAACAAAACTACATTCCTATAGGGCTAGGAGGTGGTCATGACATCGCCTACGGGCATTATAACGGCATCAAGAACTATCTGGGTAAGAACAAAACTATTGGCATCATCAATTTCGATGCGCACTTGGATTTACGCACCCCAAAACTTGGTTCAAATTCTGGTACTCCTTTTTATCAAATCGCTGAAGATTGTAAAAAAGATAAAACTTCATTCAATTACATGTGCTTGGGTATTCGAAAAGATGCTAATGATAGCTCACTGTTCACAACTGCTCATGAACTTCGAGTAAATTATATTGAACGTAGTGATTTTATTATTCGCAACATAAAGAACATTGCCAATCAAATATCGGAGTTCATAAATAAAGTTGACCATATCTATCTAACTATTGATCTTGACGGATTTTCTTCAGCTTATGCGCCAGGGGTTAGTGCTCCTTCCCCCTTGGGATTTTCCACTGATATAGTTTTAGAAACACTACAAATACTTATTTCTACAAAAAAGCTAATTAGTGTAGATATTGCTGAAATGAACCCGAAATATGACAGAGATAATCAAACTGCTAAATTGGCTTCAAGCTTGATTCACTGCATTTTACACAGTGTTTAATCTGTTAAAATATTTTTAATTGAATTGTTTTTTGTATCTTAATAGACCTTATTTTTTTGTACAACTTTATTGTAACCAACGTAAGATGAGCAGTACAATGATTTTACAAATATTTCATTCGTATAAAAAGATTATACAATTAAACGTTCGATATATGCGGTTAAACGATTAAAATTTTTGAATTTAATGTGTCTTCATACATTTACAGTAACATCAAACTAAACACCATATTAACGATGAGCAGAACTATTGACATTACTACTGTTACTAAAGCTCAAAGAGCCAAAAGAAAATGGGAACTTCTTCAAGAAGAATTGAAAAGAGAACGTAAGGCCAACCACGATAGGCCAAAAACATCTTTGAGTAAAACGAACTAAAATTCACGCTTACTTCCACTTTTAATTGTTGTATAAAAAAAAAGCTTTCCAACTTGGAAAGCCTTTCATTGGCCCAAACCTAATTTGGCTTTGGGTTACAACACAACAGTGCAAATATAATAAAGGTTTTTCAATTAAAACTTGAAGAAAAATTTATACCCTTCTATTTTCTGAGTCTAAAAGGTACTTTTACAGCATATTGTTAGTCGAATAATTCTTTGAAAGCTGTATTTTTGATTTAGAAAATATTTTAGAATGACTTTACTTCTTATGGCCGCTGGAAGCGGTAGCCGATATGGCAAACTCAAACAATTTGATGATTTAGGACCAAAAGGTGAACTTTTGATGGAATTTGCAATGTATGATGCCATTGAAAATGGCTTTGACCATATTGTAATCATTACAAAAAAAGAGTATATAAAACATGCTGAAGACCATATGAAAGGTAAATTACCTTCGCATATAAGGTTAGATGTTTTAGCACAAGAAGTTACTGATTTACCAGAAGGTGCCACATTTAATGGCGAACGACCTAAACCTTGGGGCACTGCACATGCTGTATGGACAGCTAGAAATGTAATAACCGGTCCTTTTTGTGTTATAAATGCTGACGATTTTTATGGCAAATCAGCCTATGAAAATGCAGCTAAATTTATGAGGGAGCATGAAACAGATAAAAATTTTGCTTTGGTAAGCTATACGCTTAAAGATACGCTTTCAACACATGGATCGGTGTCAAGAGGTGTTTGTGAAGTCGCTAATGGAAATCTTGTTTCAGTTGTTGAACGTTTGAAACTGGTACAAGATGGTCCTCAAATTATAGATGAAGATTCTGGAAATACATTTACTGGTAATGAAGATGTAAGTATGAATTTCTGGGTGTGCAAGCCTTCAATTTTTGAACGCATTGAATCTGACTTCAGAGGATTTCTTGCAGATGAAGAAACTGCAAAAACTGCAGAACTCTATATTCCTAAAATTGTTCAAGATATGCTACAAGACCAACATATTGGCGTAAAAGTAGTAACCTCACAAGGTGAATGGTTTGGTGTCACCTATGCGAGTGATAGAGACAATGCCGTAGCTTTTCTACAACAAAAAACAGACCAAGGCGACTATGTTTCGCCTTTATGGTAAGCACTACATTTTATGAGAATACATTCGCAAAATGAGCTGAAGGCTATTCTCAGTAATTTTTCACTTCCCAAAAGGGAATTTAAGTTTCATCAAATCACTAATGGGTATATTAATGATACCTATCTTATTTCTGAAGAAAATCATCCAAAATTTGTTTTACAACGAATAAATCATGACATCTTTGAAAATATTGAGGTGGTCATGGTAAATATTAATCGTGCCCTAAAACAGCTTAAATCATTAGATTACAAGCAAATAAAAATCATACCCGCTACATCAGGAAAAAACTATTTGTCACATCATTCAGGTTATTGGCGCATCATGTCATTTATACCCCATAGTACCACTTTTAATACGACAACTGACATACAAATTGCCAAAGAAGCTGGACGTGTTATTGGCAGATTTCATGTACTCTTAGCCAATGAAGATGATAGCAAATATGCAGTTTCGATACCAAAATTTCATAATCTTGAGCTGCGAAAATTGCAATTTTTAGCAGCTTTGGCGAAAGCTTCTAATCAAAAAAAAGAAACAGCTTTAAAAGCTATCAAAAAAGCCGAAGAATTATTAAGTGTACTTGATGCGTTAAAACCGAATGCAGTGTATCAAAGAATTTGCCACAATGACACCAAACTAAACAATATTCTGTTTTCAGAAAATACTAAAAAAGCCCTTTGCTTAATTGACTTAGATACGATAATGCCTGGCTATTTTCACTATGATTTTGGTGATGCCATTCGTACCATTGTTAATACCGCATCTGAAGACGAAAAAGACCTTACCAAAATCACTTTTGAAAAAGAACTATTTGAAGCTTTCTTAAAAGGTCTAGCCTCAAACACATCTTTTCTAAAAAAAGAAGAAATTAAAGCCATACCCTATGGTGTAATTCTTATGCCCTTTTTACACGGATTAAGAGCTTTAACAGATTATTTAAACCATAACATCTATTTCAAAGTAAGCTCTGAAAATCAAAATTTAGATCGTTGTCTAAGTCTATTTTACTTTTCAGAATTAGCCTTTGGTAAAATAGACTATATGTACGATCAAATAAATATTCATTTACTATCTTAGTCAGTAAATTCTGAATTAGAATTGATTTAAGTTTGACCTTATCTTATTTTAAGAATCAAACGTAAAGCTAGAATTAAACCAAATTATCTAACCTAAACTGCACTTAAACCAAAATAATTTTTTGATTTAAGTGGGGTTTTTATATTTAAAAAATGAAATTCAACCAATACGCTCTACTTTTCTTATTCTCATTTACTGCATTTTCTCAAGATAAAATTCCATTCATTGATATTGATGAAATTACCCAAAAGATAGCGATGCTCAAAGAGAACAATGAATATGAAAAAATTCTTGACGAGCTTAATACGATAAGTAAAAATGATTCTGTTTACACCGCCGCATTAATATCAAAATCATTTTACTTAATGAACATAGAAAAATATGATAAAGCGATAGAGGTTATTGATGAAGGTTTAAGCAGAAATTCAGGTGATTCAAAAAGCTATTTCTATCAAAACAAAGCTGTTGCACTAATTCAACAAGAAAAATATAGCGAAGCCCTAAAAATGCTTGAAGATGCATTGAAAAGTTATCCTAAAAACTATTCTTTGCATTACAATAAAGGTGTTGCATTAGAAAATTTAAACAGAATAGAAGAGGCCGTAAAAACATACGAAAAGGTCATTATTTTAAATCCTTTTTACAAAAAAAGCTTTTTACAATTAGGCAATCTATACTACAAACAAGAACAAATTACTCAAGCAATAATGGCATTTAATATGTATTTATTCTTAGACCCCGATGGTCAAGGTGCCTTTAGTGTTCTCAATTCTGTAGATAACCTAGTGAAATCAAAAAATGAAAATTCTAAAAATGCTAAAATTAATTTATCTGTTGATGATGAGGGTTTTGAAGAAATTGATTTGATTATAAATAACAGAATTGCACTTAATTCTAAGTATAAAATTGATAATGAAATAAAAATTGCACTCAATAAACAGAATCATGTTTTACTCAGTCAACTGGATAATTTTGCCGGAAATGGAGGGTTTTGGGATACCAAGTTCGTACCCTTTTACAAATGGTTAAATCTGAATAATCATTATGACAATTTTACCTATACCATTTCATATTCAATACAAAATGAAAAGTACAAAAAGATAGTTAGTAAAAAAGAAAAAGAAGTTGTTGAGTTTTTTGATACCGCCAAATTAAAATGGCTTGAAATTGTAATGAATAATGAGGTTCAATGGAATGGAAAAAATCAAGAAGTCACTTTTCTATTTGATGATTACCTAAAAGGTGTTGGAAAAATTGAAAATAATAATCCCATCGGTTATTGGGAATTTTTCAATGAAAAAGGAAGGTTAACTAGCCTCGGAAATTTTGATGCCGAAGGTAAACGCATTGGCGAATGGCAATGGTTTAATGAACTTCATAAAATCAGAGAAACCGCAAATTATGAAACAGGAAAGTTAAATGGTTCAAATCGTATTTATTTTGACAACGGAAAAATAAAAATAGACGCTAATTATAAAAATGATGCATTAGATGGTCAGTACTTTTTATACGATCAAACTGGTGCCTTAAAACAAAAAAAATATTTTAAAGATGATGAACTTGATGGGGTATACACCTCATACCATACTATTGGTGAAAGTTTA
>CAZKQM010000002.1:0-65801 GCA_964554895.1 uncultured Maribacter sp.
AATAATAATTTGATTCCTATTTCTAAAGATTTTAAGGAGTTTATAATTTCTGCAATGAATTCTTAAAAAGAAGAAAAACATATAAAAACAAAAAAATAGATGCTAAAAGCATCTATTTTTTTGTTTATTTATAATTTTTATCATCCATGAAATGCACATTTCATCGATGAAATGCATGGTTTTAATTGAGTTTTTCATTTCACAACAAAAATCAGGGGTTACACAACAAACTACAGCCCTTTTAAATTCTAATCAATATTTTTGATTTTAGATAGAATTCCCCAAAATTCTTACTTCAAATTACGAGAACTAAAGTTGCAAAGCTGTGTGCGTTATGTACAGCTTTTTTTATTGGAATCTATTATAGTGAAGATTTCAACTAAAAAGTATAACGCGCCTATTTTTAGGTTAGAATGTATTTCAAAATTAAAGTAGAACCAAATAGAAAACGCAAGCGCAACAAGAAAAAACGAATTAATTCGTTTGACTAACAACGAAAATTTATTCCAAATGGGTTTCATTGGTAAGTACTTTTGTGTGTAATAATGAATATGAAGAGTCTCCTTAATAAAATTAGTGTTCTTATCCTAGTGTATTTAGCGTCCTTGGGTACGCTAATCGCCCAAGAAGAAAATAACTTAGTTGAAAATTTTTTCGAAGAGTTTCAAAATGAGGCTTCAGCTGAAGATAGATTCAATTACTTTTTCAATACCCCAAATCCGTATAACCAAAACTCTGCCTATGATTGGCTTGAAGTAGTAAATTTATATTTAAATCACTCGGTTAAAACAAAGGATACTATAGCAACCATACATTATAACCTTCTTAAGTCTCAAATTCAATTTGATTTAGGAAATTATGACAAAAGTATAGAACTATCAAAAGTTATCTATCTGCAAAAAAATAAATTAGAGTTCGCTTCAAAAAGTATTTTATTAGAATTAATGGATAAAGCTTACGGGGGGCTTGAGCTTTTTGATAAGCAAATTGAGATTAGAAAAGAGAAGAAAAGAATAGGAATCAATACCAATATTGCTTTTTATGATATTTATTCAAACCTCGGTTTGCATAAAGAAGCAATGGAAGATTATTTTGAAAATGAGAAGAAAAAGGTTGATGAACAAAATTATTTTGGTCAAGCCGTTTTTTGGAATAATGTAGGTACCTATTTGCGCCTTGATAAATCATATCCTACAGCCTTTTCAAATTATAATAAAGCAAGTGCATTTATAAAATTGTTTCAAAGTGATATTCTTATTGAAAAATCAGAATTAGAAGAACTTGATGGTAAAATACTTGCTGCCATAATTGAGGGTAATATAGGTAAAAGTCATTTAAAACTAAAGAATCCTGAACGTGCTATTCCGTTTTTAGAGCGAAGTATCGATAGTCTAACCATCTACAATGCCGGAAAGTATTCTACTGAACTAATTGAAAACAAGCTTGAAATCGCCGAGTGCTATTTAAAATTAAATGACTTAGAAAAAACGACTGATTATTTAATCGGCGCACAACGCCCGCGTAAAATTGAAAATGTCATTAAGCGTAATAGATTAACAGCCTCTTTTTATACAGCAACCAACAATTTAAAAGCTGCCGGTGAATTTCTTAAAAAAAATGAACGTATATACGATTCTATCAGTGAAAGTAAGGCGAGACTCTATCAAAAACAACTTTCAGCTGTTATTGGGGCAGATAAGGCCAATGCAGCAAGAATATTAGAAGAACAGCGTGAAGCCATCAAACAATCTAAATTAGAACTTGATGAAAAAGATAAAAATATAAGCTACATTTTCATCTTTTTAGTCTTTGCACTTTTAGGTATAACCGGCCTGGTATATGCCTATGTTCGCAGTATAAAAAGTCAGCGTTTGATTGAAGATCAAAAACGTATTATTGAAAATGCTCTTGTTGAAAAAGACTCGCTCTTAAAAGAGATACATCATAGGGTAAAGAATAACCTTCAAATGGTGTCTAGTTTATTGAGCCTACAAACTAAAAACACGAGGAGCAAGGCTGCCATTGAGGCACTTGAAGAAGGTAAGAGTAGGGTTAAAGCAATGGCTTTAATTCATCAAAAATTATATCAAAATGATGATCTTTCTGTGATTGAAATGCAAGGGTACATCGAAAGTTTGATTAATAGCGTGCGTTCTGTTTACAAGAAAGGCGGACACAATATTTCAATTACCATTGATGCCGAAGGGGTTGAACTTGATATTGATCGGGCAATTCCTTTCGGATTGATTTTAAATGAACTAGTTTCAAATTCATTTAAATATGCTTTTCCTGAAAATGATGAACATGGTAAAATTTATATCCATATTCGAAAAATAAACGGTCAAGATGGCTTTTTTGAATATACTGACAATGGGGTAGGCTTACCTGAAGATACTAAAGAAAGAACTAATTCGTCAATGGGTATTCGTTTGATGAATCGTTTGGCAAATCAATTGCAATCAAAATTGAATATTGATAATACCTCTGAAGGCGTACGGTTTTGGTTTAATTTTAAATAAATCTCAGTTAGTTCTGTTGACCACCATGCGGTGTAATAGTTTCGGAAAGAAACGTTTGACATAAACACCCAACACTTCAAAACCACCCATATAAGCTTCATATTTTTTACGCTCTATTGCGCGAATCATTTTTTGCGTAAAAACGTCAACTTTTAATCCATTTTGATTTTCAGTATCATGTTTATTTTGGGCACTGCCATTTGCGGTAAGCGCGTTTTTGTCGACATTGGTTTGCACATAGCCAGGGCAAATTAAACTAACATGAATGCCATCTTTCTCATGTTCTTGACGCAGTACATCAAAGAAACCATGTAAGGCATGTTTGGCACCGCAATAACCCGATCTGTGCGGGCCACCAAATTTTCCCATCAAACTTGTAACGGTAACAAAGTGTCCGTTTTTATTTGAAATGAAATGCGGTAAGATTGCTTTAGTTAAGGCAAGGGTACCTATATAGTTAACATCAATTAATTTTTGATAAACACTGAGTTGGGTTTCAATTATTTTTGAACGTTGGCTAAGTCCCGCATTATTAATGAGCATATCAATTTTTCCAAAAGAGTTGATAGCCTGCTGCACTAACGCATTCATAGTATCGGTTTTTTGTAAATCAAGGGGTATAATTTTAATATTTTCTTTATGACTACAATGTGATTGAACCTTAAGTAGTTCTTTCTCTCTTCTTGAAGATAGTATCAATTTACAGTTTTGTTTATCAAGTGCGTATGCAAGTGCTTCGCCTATTCCTGATGAAGCACCCGTAATCCAAACTGTCTTACCGTCAATCTTGCTCATTACTTTTAGTTTTAGATGAAAATATAGGTATTTTTGAACACAACTGATGAAAGCAAGCTATAAAAAATACATTCTCAATTTCAAGCGACCAAGTGGCACATCACGTGGGGTATTGCATACCAAAGAAACTTGGTTTTTAATTCTTGAAGAGAACAAAAAATTAGGTTTTGGCGAATGCGGAATATTAAGAGGGTTAAGTATTGATGATCGCTCTGATTATGAGAATAAATTGCAATGGGTTTGCGAAAATATTCATTTGGGTAAACATGTTTTGTATCAAAAATTAGAAGCATATCCGAGCATTCAATTTGGTGTTGAACAGGCTTTTTTATCATTTAATGCAGCTCATCCTTTTGAGCTTTTTTCATCAGATTTTATCAGTAAGCAAAAACCTATACCAATCAATGGTTTAGTCTGGATGGGCGATGAAGCTTTTATGAAAGAACAAATTCAACAAAAAATTGCAGAAGGTTTTCAATGTATCAAAATGAAAATTGGGGCTATTGATTTTGATCAAGAGATATCCCTTTTAAAATCGATTAGAAAACACTTTCAAAAAGATGTTATCGAGCTCCGGGTTGATGCTAACGGTGCATTCGCGATTCATGATGCTGAAAAAAAACTAAATATTTTAGCCCATCTTGATATTCATTCCATAGAACAACCTATTCGACAAGGGCAAATTACTGAAATGGCGAAACTTTGCAGCCAAACTCCCTTACCAATTGCCTTAGATGAAGAACTAATTGGCATTTTTGACAAAAACGAAAAAGAAAAGCTCTTGCAGAATATAAAGCCTCAATTCATCATTCTAAAACCAAGTTTAATTGGGGGCTTCAAAGGCAGTTTAGAATGGATTCAGTTAGCTGAAGAGTTGAATATTGGTTGGTGGGTAACCAGCGCCCTTGAAAGTAATATTGGCTTAAATGCGATTGCACAATGGACGAATACTTTAAATAATAAGCTACCACAGGGCCTAGGAACAGGAAGTCTATACACCAATAATTTCTATTGCCCTTTGACCGTTGCCAAAGGAACATTATATTACGATCAAAACAAGAATTGGAAACCCAACTTAATTAAAGAATTATGTATATAGAGCAGGCCTACAAAGGACTAAGCGACTCTTGGCGCTATATTTTAGGTATAATCGCGGTATTTATTTTTTGGAATTTTATTGGTGGTATTCCGCTAATCGCAGCACTTATAATTAAATCAGGTTCTTTTGAAGCTATCGGTAATGGCGAGATAGGAGGTATGGCAGAAATTTTGGGTTCAAACAGCTTTTTATTTTACATGCTACTGACATTTGTAATTGGTTTAATTGGTTTGTTAGCTTGGACAACGCTGCTTCACAAGCAACCCCTTTTAGAGTTAACCACTTCTCGTAAAAAGGTGGATTGGAACCGCATCATATTTGCATTTGTTGTTTGGGGGGTTATATCAACAACCTTTGTTTTGATTGATATACAAATGAGTCCTGATAACTACGTGTTCAATTTTAAGTTTGAACCTTTTTTAATCTTAGCATTGATTGCTATTATAATGATACCACTTCAAACAAGTTTTGAAGAGTATTTTTTTAGAGGATATATGATGCAGGGTTTAGGTTTAATGGCTAAAAACCGTTGGGTTCCGCTAATCATTACTTCAGTAATTTTTGGTGGAATGCACCTTTTTAATCCAGAGGTAGAAAAATTAGGTTATGGCATCATGGTTTTTTACATAGGCACCGGATTATTTTTAGGAATTTTGACTTTGATGGATGAAGGACTAGAATTGGCTCTAGGTTTTCACGCAGCCAATAATTTGTTTACCGCACTTTTAGTAACTGCAGAATGGACGGCCTTTCAAACGCATTCAATCTATAAAGATGTTTCTGAACCTATTTTGGGGTGGGATGTTTTAGTGCCTGTACTGGTAATTTATCCTATTATTTTATTTGTCTTTGGTAAAAAATATAAATGGACAAACTGGGCAGAACGCCTTGCAGGAGAAGTAAAACAGCCCAATTCTGAATTTGATGAATTTATTAAAAGTGACTCAAGTAGTGGTGACGAAAACCATTCTTTAAATTAAATTTTGATGACGAAAAATGATGGGTACATCCATCCAGATTTTAAGCTGAACGGAAAAACATATTCCCCATCAGAAATTAGAACATTTGCATCAACTACTTTAAAAACAAGATTTCCTTTTGAAAAAGACCTAGGCGAATTTTTATTACAATGGTTTAGCCCAGCTAATGAAATAGAAGTACAGACATCAGGCTCAACAGGTGTGCCCAAGATCATAAAACTTCAGAAATCGCAAATGGCCAATTCGGCCAAAGCCACAGCTTCCTGTTTTAATTTACCCTCAAAAACAAGAGCATTACTTTGTTTGCCCGCCAAATATATTGCTGGTAAAATGATGTTGGTAAGAGCCATGCTCTTGGGTTGGCATTTAGATTATGTTGTGCCAAGTTCAAGTCCGTTAGATTCTAGTTCAAAAACGTATGATTTTTCAGCCATGGTGCCCTTACAACTTGAAAATTCACTAGAACATATTGAAAGAATAAAAACCCTACTTGTTGGTGGGGCTCAGGTATCAATTACTTTGAAAGAAAAGCTAAAAGAATTAAGCACATCAATATTTGAAACCTACGGCATGACAGAAACATGTACCCATGTTGCGGCTAGACCAATAAACAAATTTAAAGCTTCCATCTCATCGAACGGAGTCGAGATGCCCTTTTTAGCTTTACCTAAAGTTAAATTTACCATTGATAACCGAGAATGTCTCATTATTTCTGCCCCGAAAGTAGCCGATGGTTTAGTCGTGACCAATGATATCATAAAACTCAATTCAGATACTGAATTTGAATGGTTGGGGCGTTTTGATAATGTTATCAATTCTGGGGGTGTGAAATTGATTCCTGAGCAAATCGAGAAAAAATTAAAAGAAGCAATTGAAGAGCCTTTTTTTGTGGCCGGAATTCCTGATGAGCAATTGGGTCAAAAATTGGTAGTAGTAGTTGAAGGCAATAATGTAGAAGAGGATCTTAGAAAAAGCCTGAAGGTTTTGACTCATTTGACTAACTATGAGCGTCCCAAAAATATTTATGAGTTAGCTGCTTTTGTTTATACTGAAACGGGTAAAATTAAGCGCTCAGAAACCCTAGCCTTGTTGCCATAGTATCTTTCCCTCAGTGAAAAGCTTGTTTCACTCACTTTACATTTTTTAAGATTGACATATCAGGTAGGTTTACACTGAATTTAAAATCAATCTATATATGAAACAATCCATTTTAATACTCGCTAGTATACTCATCACTTTTTCTGGTTTCGGTCAAACAGAAATTACTAAAGATTCTTTGTCAAATAATCAGAAGAAAGCTGAAAGTGTTGTCATAAGATGTGGTTCTTCAATTACAAATTACAAAGGGCCACTTTATATAATTGATGGCGTTCCTTTTTCACATTCTGACTCTACAAATATTTGGAGAGTTGGTCGGTTCAGAGAATTAGACCCCAACAATATAGTATCGATAGAAGTTCTTCAAGGACTTGATGCAGTGGCGCTTTTCGGAAGCCAAGGTAAAAATGGAGTAGTATTAATTACAACCCAAGATGGACGAGCAACCCAAACTGTTATACCAAAAAACTACGCATTTAAGGTATATCAAATACCCAATGAAAATTGGACCACACAACAGGAGATGTATAATGCTATTTCAGCCAAAGTTCCGAGTGTACAAATTGAACAAGCAACCAATAATTCAACGCCTAATATAAGTATGCGTGGCGATGATACTACCATTGTTATTGTTGATGGTGTTAGATATGATGCCTCTATTTTAAATACCTTAAACCCGCAAAATATAGAATCTGTAAAAGTTTCGAATTTTCCGGGTGCGCAAAACTTTTTTATTAATCAATAAATACACAACCATGAAAAAATTTACATTCATTTGGTTAGTTCTTTTAATGACGACCAATTTAACCGCACAAATAAAAAAAATAACAGGTACAGTAACTGATTTTGATGGCGCACCTTTTCCGGGCGTAACCGTTGCCGTTGAAAAAACAAATGTTGCGGTATTAACAAATTTTGAGGGTTATTATGAAATAGAGGGTTTAGATAATCAAAAGCTTGTTTTTTCATTTATAGGTCGAAAAACGGTGAAAATACCCATCGGGTCTTCAAATGTTATCAATGTTCAATTAGAAGATGACACTCAGTATTTAGAAGAAGTAGTTGTAACCGCTCAAGGTATTAGAAGAGAAAAAAAAGCTTTAGGTTATGCAGTTAGCTCAGTTGGTTCTCATCAACTGAGTAAAAGAAAAAATAGAAAAGCTGCTCGTGCTCTTTCAGGAAAAGTATCTGGTGTACAGATAACCTCAGCTGGTGGTGCATCAGGTTCTGCCACCAATGTTAAAATTAGAGGCTATAGTTCTTTTAATGCAAGTAATAAAGCTTTGTTCATAGTTGATGGTGTGCCTATTGATACTAGAAGCAATAATGTACTTTCACAAATCAACCCTGAGGATATCAACAAAGTTGAAGTATTAAATGGTTTAGCGGCAGCTACTCTTTACGGTAAACAAGGTCAAGGTGGTGTAATTCTGGTGTCCACGAAAAAAGGAGATTTTAAAATTAATAGTAGTGAAAATGTCATTGTCAATCCTTTTGAGAATAACGAACATTATGAGGCGATTACTGAAAACAGTTTTGAAAGAGTAGCTTTGAATCCCCTTTCAACTTTCGCCATAGATGTTGATAAGGCTGGTTATAGCAATGTAAGAAGGTTCATTAACAGAGGGCAAAAAGTACCTGTTGATGCCGTGAAGATTGAAGAAATGGTTAATTATTTTGATTATGAATATCAGCAACCAAACGGAGAACATCCTTTTTCAATTCATACTGAAGCTGCGTTAACGCCTTGGAATTCGAAAACAAAATTGGTTCGTATTGGCCTTCAAGGTAAGACCTATGAAAATGAAGAATTGCCCGCCTCGAACCTAACTTTTTTAATTGATGTTTCAGGTTCAATGAATAGTCCTAATAAATTACCACTATTAAAATCGGCTTTCAGATTATTAGTAAATCAGCTTCGAGAAAAGGATAAAGTGTCGATTGTAGTTTATGCTGGAGCGGCAGGAGTGGTGCTAAAACCTACACGTGGCAGTAACAAAGAGAAAATTCTTAACGCTTTAAATAATCTATCTGCGGGAGGTTCTACGGCAGGTGGAGAAGGTATAGAATTGGCCTACAAATTGGCAGCAGAGAATTATAAAGAAAACGGAAATAATCGCGTTATTTTGGCTACTGATGGCGATTTTAATGTGGGCGCTTCTAGTAATAAAGCCATGGAAAAATTGATTGAAGAAAAAAGAAAATCAGGTGTATTTCTTTCTGTGCTGGGTTTTGGAATGGGAAATTACCAAGACTCAAAGTTAGAAACTCTTGCTGATAAGGGTAATGGAAATCACGCCTATATCGATACTATGCAAGAAGCACAAAAGGTTTTTGGTAAGGAGTTTGGTGGCACGCTGTATACCATTGCCAAAGATGTTAAAATTCAGGTAGAGTTTAATCCTAGTCAAATTCAAGCATACCGCTTGATTGGATATGAAAATCGCCTTTTAGAAGATGAAGATTTTATTGATGATACTAAAGATGCAGGAGAATTAGGAAGCGGACACAAAGTAACTGCATTGTATGAAGTGATACCTGTTGGGGTTGAGAGTGCGTATATTAAAGATAATCTTGATTTAAAATATACCAAGTCAACGGTAAACACAGAATTATCAGATGAGTTGTTGACAGTGAAATTTCGATATAAAAAGCCGAAGGGTACAAAAAGTATTGAAATGGTTGAAGTGATGAAAAATACAGCTTCTGAAATGTCTTCCGATTTTAAATTTGCTGCCGCTGTTGCCTTATACGGTATGCATTTAAAAAATTCTAATTATATAAATGAAACAAAATTAAAAGATGTCATTAGTCTGGCTGAAAAAGGAAAGGGTAAGGACCATAATGGGTATCGCTCTGAATTTATTCGATTGGTGTCAGCAACAGAAAGTTTGCCTTAATTAAAAGTGCCTTCGGGCACTTTTTTTGTTTCGTTAAGAATTGTACAAGGTAAATAAGTTCATTTTAATTCATGTATAAATTTGTATTTTCATAGTTCAAACATAAACTATGAAATTCATTTTCAGCTTTATATTAGGCTTACTCTCTCTACAACTCATGGCGCAACAAATACTTCCTGAAAAAGAAAGAGCAAATGTTGTTGATGAACTTTTGGCCGATCGTTTCAATAATTTACTACCTGAGTTAATGGATATAACGGCTATTGATATGTGGATTCTCATTTCACGAGAATATAATGAAGACCCCGTTTTAAAAACCATGTTGCCTGCCAAATGGTTGAATGCCAGGCGAAGAACTGTACTGGTATTCTATAGAGATAAAACCAAAAATACCATTGAAAAACTTGCAGTTGCGCGCTATAATGTGGGTAAAAATATAGTATCTGCATGGGATAAAGAAAAAGAACCCAATCAATGGAAACGTTTGATGGAATTGATTGAAGAAAGAAATCCGAAGAAAATAGGATTGAATTTTTCTAAAGACCACAATATTGCAGACGGTTTAGATAAAACCGATTATGATGAATTTATGCAGAACCTTCCGCAAAAATATCATAAAAAAGTAGTTTCCGCAGAGCAATTGGCAGTACGATGGATCGAAACGCGCACTGAACGTGAAATGGTTATTTACAATCAATTGGTAAATATTACCCATGATATTATTGCCGAAGCGTTTTCAGAAAAAGTAATAACACCAGGTGTGACTACAACCACAGCGGTAGAGTGGTGGATGCGTCAAAAAGTAACAGATTTAGGCTTAGAGACATGGTTTCATCCTACCGTTGATGTACAGCGAACCAGTGAAGAATTGGTAGGTCATCTCTATTCTTTTTCAGGCAGACCTGACGATACAATTATATTACCAGGCGATTTATTGCACTGTGATTTTGGTATTACCTACTTGCGTTTAAATACTGATTGTCAAGAATTAGCCTATGTTTTGCGGCCTAATGAGAAAGCAGCACCGAAGTTTTTGGTAGATGGCTTAGCTGCCGGAAATAAAGTTCAAGATTTTTTGACGTCAAATATGATACAAGGTAGAACTGGAAATGAAATTTTAGCGAAAGCATTGTCAGAAGCAAAAACTGCTGGCTTAAGACCAGCTATTTATACGCATCCCTTAGGTATGTATGGCCATTCAGCTGGCACCACTATTGGTATGTGGGATTCGCAAGGTGGCGTTATGAAAGATGATGGAGAAAATTATCCTCTCAACACCAATACTGTCTATGCTATTGAATTAAATTCAACGATTGCTATACCAGAATGGAAAAGAGATATACGCATTATGTTAGAAGAAGCAGGTTTTTATGGCGAACAAGGATTTCGCTATGTTAATGGCAGGCAAACTAAGTTATTGTTGATTCCGAGAGTGAAAACGCATCAGGCTAATTGAGTAAAAAATTGTGTTTTTACGTTTTTTTTATTAAATTAAAGAAAAAAAATAGCAGTGATACAGAGAATCTATTGTGTTTTCGTACTATTTCTGGGATCAATTCAGTTATTTTCTCAAGAGCCCGAGACCAGTAATTTTAAACACTATTGCAGTAGCGGAGAAATTCCTGTAGCAAAACAACAGGCTAGTCAAGCTATTGGTAGCCAAAATGGTAGCGTTCTTGTTACTAATGAAACGAGACTTCAACAATTTTCAAATTCAGATAAGGCTTTACTGAAAAACAATCTTTATAAAGAAGATCAAGTCGCACAAGCTACTGAAATAAAATCCTTTCTTAAAGGTGTCTCAGATGGTAGTGAAACACCAGAAGTTATTTATGATAGGTATATGAATTTGAGTAAATTAAATTCAAAAAATGCAGTACTGATGTTAGATGCATTTTCCTTCATGAAAAATAAAGATGCTGTACTGGCAGATAAAGTTGTTTCTAATTTGGTAACACAAAATTCTGAAGATATTCAAGTACTACAAATTGCTTCAAAGGTATATTCTGCGGCAGGAGATTATGAAAAAGTCTTAGCCTATAATGAAACCCTAGTTCGATTAGAACCCAATAACTTTAATGCTCATTTAAATAGGGCTTTGGCGAAAAGAGAATTAGGTAAGTATCAAGAAGCCCTCCAAGACTTACTAGATCTCAATTCAAAGAATGAATATTTTTCGACCACTGAATTAGGTTTGAAAAAAACAGTTACACGTGAAATAAAAAACCTAATTAGTAAACACAGGTCTGAATTGAATTTAAGTCAGGTTGACAAACATTATTTGGTAAACCTGAAATACAAAGCCAGATTAGTTTTTGAATGGAATATACCTGGCGCAGAATTTGAAATCCAATTTGTGAATCCGAAAAAAAGATTTTTTAGCTGGCAACATACTGCTACGGCCTTAGCGAATCGTTTGAAAAAGGAAGTTGCACATAATTACCGACTTGAAGAATATGAGATTTACGGCGATGATAATGGCGAATGGGTAATTAATGCAAAATATTTAGGTAAAGAACAACTGACCGATGAGGTTCCGTTAGTTTTAAAGGCTTCTATTTATGAAAATTTTGGTTCTGCAGCACAGACCAAAGAAGATATTGTAATTCACTTTACAAAGCCTGGTGAAAAAATAAATGTAAAAAGACTTATGCTTAAGTGAAACTTGTTTCATTCTAGTCTTTTTTCTGATTTTATAGGTTCACAATGTGTTTTTATTTCAGATAGTTATTGTTTGTGCGATTCTAAAGGTAAATTATTAATTTTTTAACAATAAAAGGTAAAAAAAGCCGATTAACGGCACGAAATTTGTTGCTTTTTCAAGAACTCTAAAAATGAATATTATGAAAAAATTTGGCACATTTTTATTCTGCTTCCTCTTAGTTCAATTGACTTCTTATGGTCAAGAAAATGAACGTATACTAAAAGGAAAAGTTACTGATGGTAAGAATCCTATAGAAAATGTAGCCATTGCCATTCAAGATAAAACACCTACAACGAAAACTGATGTTGAAGGTTATTATCAAATAAATGTGTCTACTGGTGATGTGGTTACCTATTCTTTTGTTGGTTTGAAAACAGTTTCAATAAAGATTGAAGATGTGACCCGAATTCTTAATCCGGTAATGTTGCCCGATGTTACAGAATTGGATGAGGTTGTGGTAGAGGCTAGCAGGCGGCGCTCACAAAAAGATATGGAAGAAGATTACCCCATCAACAAAAGAATAATTAGAACTGCTTGGGGCTATTTAGATGCCGATCGTGCGGCTGGTAATATTCGTATGATGTCAGAAGATGAAATAAATCCTATTTCATTATGTATACTTGATTTAATCAGAAATAGATTTCCAGGTGTACGTGTAATTGGTTCTTGTACTACGGGTGGTTCCCTTTCAGATTTTGGTATAGGCAGTCAAAACCTTCAAGTAGGAGGTTCAGTAATCATAAGAGGGTTACAGAGTTTGGCGAGTTCATCACCTGCAATTTTTGATGTAGATGGTCAGATTTTTACAGATACCCCTATTTGGATTGATGTGAATAGCATAAAGCGTATTGCTATTCTATATAATTTGGCTACTACAGCTACGTACGGTAGTCTTGGGCGTGGGGGTGTAATTGTTATAAATACGTTTGGAGGAAATCCTCAAAACGGAGAAATTGTTGATCGTGCACGTTTGAAAAATAATTTTTTAAAAAGTAAAGTTTTAACAAAAAGCGAAGTCGCCGACAATACGCCCCAATATATGCAAGAATTACAGGGGAGTTCAACAATTGAAGAAGCAAAAGCCGTATATCAAAAATTCAATAATCGATATAGTAGTAGTCCGTATTTCTTTATTGATGCCAGTAAATATTTTCATGATAAATGGGAAGACGTCTCTTTTGCAGATGAAATTATTGACAATAATTCAAACGCCTTCAAGGGTAATGCGGTATTATTAAAAGCATTGGCGTACAACTATGAAGAACAGGGTCGTTTTAAAAAGGCGAATAAAGCCTATAAAGATGCGTTTATTTTAAGACCTAATTACGCTCAGAGTTATTTAGATATGGCGAATAGCTATCGCAATATTAATGAAGTCAAACAAGCGACTTCATTATATGCACGTTATGAGTACTTGATACAAGAAGGATTTTTAGAGCGTGATACAGTTGGTTTTGAGCCCATTTTCAATAGAGAATATAATAATCTTCTGATGTTGAATAAAAGAGCTGTTGTTAAAGGTAATAAGTCAAAGAATCTCTATATCGCTAAAGAATCTTTTGAGGGTACACGTTTGGTTTTTGAATGGAATGATAGTGAAGCTGAATTTGATTTACAATTTGTGAATCCTGGAAATCAATACCATACTTGGAAGCATAGCTTGGCAGATAATTCAGAGACCATTGCCCTTGAAAAAGAATATGGGTATAACACGACTGAATATTTATTAGATGGTTCATTACCTGGTAAATGGAAAGTCAATGTGAATTACTTAGGTAATAAGAGTTTAACGCCTACTTATTTAAAGGCAACCATTTATCGTAATTATGGCTCAAAGTCGCAACGTAAAGAAGTAAAAGTGTTCAAACTATCTTTAAAGAATGTAAATCATGAACTGTTTAATCTTATAAGTTCTACTGGACTTTCTGTGAATTGATTTTTATTTAATTTTTTCAATTTAGTGACATTAATGCGAACCTTTTTATGTCTAATTTTTTGTTTCAATATACAAATCATTAATGGTCAAATTGATTACAGCAGTAGCATTATTGATTCCAAAACTAATGAGCCTGTTGCCTTCGTAAACATCGGAATTATTGATTCAGGTATCGGCACAGTTAGTGATGAAAACGGTCACTTTAGTTTGCATTTAAAACCGAATAGCTATGAGCCAAATTCAAAAATTATTTTTTCGGCTTTAGGGTATGAAACCCGTTTTATTCCTGTTTCTAATCTTAATTCAGTTACTGGCTCGAACGCTGAAATTTCACTCATACCAAAGTCCTTAGAACTTAATGAAGTTGTAGTTTCTAACAAAAAAGGACGATTTATTAATGATCATATTGGATACCGTAATTATGGCCAAAAAAATTACGGTTATTGGAAAGATAATATTGCCTTAGGCGGAGAATTAGCGACCCGAATTATTGCTAAAAGCGGCCTGCGTAGGTTAAATACTTTTGAGTTTCAAGTACGGCAAAACCCCTCTGATAGTTTGTTGTTGCGAGTAAACATTTACGAAGATGATGGCCCCGTAGGAAAACCGAAAACAAACTTGAATGCTTCAGGTAAAAATATTCTAGTTACTCTAAAAAGAGATAAATTGGTACGGGTAGATTTGCGACCTTATGATATATATACCAAGGATGATTTTATAGTATCCTTAGAGCTGCTTAAGGTTTATGGTCAGAATGAACTTGACTTGATTTTATTTGCTTCCTATACCAATTATGGTTCATTTAGAAAATATGCCAGTCAAGATAAGTGGGAAGAACTATCTGATTTAAACATGGCGTTTTATATTGAGTCTGAATTGTTAGTTTCAGAAAAGCAGGCAGCCCGTTTTGATAAACGAATTGAGAAAAAAGCAAAAAGACAAAGAACACTTTCCGGCTTTGTAATTATGAAAGGTAAAATGATTTCAAATGTCAATGTTTATAATAATACAACAAAAAAAGAGGTAATTTCAGATGAAAGTGGACGCTATATTATTGCCGTAAATGAGGGCGATATACTTACTTTTTCAAAAGAGGGCTTAAAAGATTTCAGTTTCAGAGTCACTGAAAAACTCACCCAAAATGCATTAATGAAAATGAATTAACTTTTAGACCTGTAAAACCCCCATATTAAAGGGCTTTTCAATAGGAGCATGATTCGCTGCCTCAATACCTAAACTAATCCATTTACGGGTGTCTGTTGGCTCAATTACAGCATCGGTCCATAATCTTGCTGCCGCATAGTATGGCGATACCTGATGGTCATAACGATCTTTTATTTTGCTAAATAATTCTTCTTCTTTAGCTGCTGTTATTTCTTCTCCTTTCTTTTTTAGTGATGCTTTTTCAATTTGCAGTAAAACTTTAGCTGCTGAATTTCCGCTCATTACTGCTAACTCGGCACTTGGCCATGCAACAATTAATCTTGGGTCATACGCTTTTCCACACATGGCATAATTTCCGGCCCCATAACTGTTTCCTATGACCACCGTAAATTTCGGAACTACAGAATTACTTACGGCATTAACCATTTTAGCACCATCTTTAATAATACCGCCATGTTCACTTTTACTTCCTACCATAAATCCTGTAACATCCTGTAAAAAAACTAAAGGAATTTTCTTTTGATTACAATTGGCAATAAATCGTGTCGCTTTGTCTGCAGAATCAGAATAAATAACACCACCGAATTGCATTTCACCTTGAGCATTTTTTACCACCTTACGTTGATTCGCAACAATGCCCACAGCCCAACCATCGATTCTAGCGTAACCTGTTAAGATTGTTTTACCATAGTCTTCTTTGTATTCTTCAAAATCAGAATCATCAACCAAACGGTTGATAATTTCGCGCATATCATATTGATCAGCTCTTGACGCCGGTAAAACTCCGAACACATCTTCAATTTTTTCTTTGGGTTGTTTTGATTTTACTCGATTATAACCAGCTTTTTCAAAATCGCCAATTTTATCTACAATACTTTTAATTTTATCTAAAGCATCTTTGTCATCTTTAGCCTTATAATCAGTAACGCCACTTATTTCACAATGTGTGGTAGCCCCACCAAGAGTTTCGTTGTCAATGGTTTCGCCTATAGCGGCTTTTACCAAATAACTACCCGCAAGAAAAATACTTCCGGTTTTATCAACAATTAAGGCCTCATCACTCATAATGGGTAAATAAGCGCCACCAGCTACACAGCTACCCATAACAGCAGAAATTTGGATAATACCCATACTGCTCATTACTGCATTATTTCTAAAAATTCTTCCAAAATGTTCTTTGTCTGGAAAAATTTCATCTTGCATAGGCAGGTATACTCCAGCACTATCTACCAAATAAATAATGGGCAGTTTGTTTTCAATAGCAATTTCTTGCGCTCTTAAATTTTTCTTACCCGTAATAGGAAACCATGCGCCAGCCTTTACGGTGGCGTCATTTGCGACAACGATGCATTGCTTTCCTGAAATATGACCTATTTTGATAACTACGCCACCTGATGGGCATCCGCCATGCTCTTCATACATGCCTTCGCCAACCAAAGCTCCTATTTCAATACTCTCTTTGTCTGAGTCGAGAAGGTAAGTAATTCGCTCACGTGCGGTCATTTTTCCTTTAGCATGGTGCTTTTCAATACGGGATTTACCACCACCTAATTTGACTTTTGCCAGCCTTTTGTTTAAGGCCGATACTAACATCTTGTTGTGATCTTCGTTTTTGTTGAATTTAAGGTCCATTCAGCTTGCTTTCATTCTTAAACAAAGATAAGAAGAGAATTTGATTACATTTGAAGTTCTCAATTTTCAATTATGGAAAATATGGTCAGATGGGGCATTGTTGGACCCGGAAAAATTGCAAAAAGTTTTGCTGAAGATCTTCAATTAGTTGAAGACGGACGACTTAACGCAGTAGCTTCACGAAGTAAAGATCGAGCTAAACAATTTGCAAAAGAATATAATGCACCCTATTTTTTTGGTTCTTATGATGCGCTTTTTAAATCTGATATAGTTGATGTTATTTACATTGCTACCCCTCATGATTCACATTATGAATTGACTCTTAAAGCCTTAAATCATGGTAAAGCAGTGCTTTGTGAAAAACCCATGGGCATCAACAAAAAGGAAGTGGAGCAAATGGTAAAAGCTGCAAAAGAAAATAAGATGTTCTTAATGGAAGGACTTTGGAGTAGGTTTAACCCAGCCATTCAAAAAGTTAAACAATTAGTAGACCAAGGCGAAATAGGAAATTTAGAGTACCTACATGCTGACTTTGCTTTTCATGCACTTGATAGAGATGAAAAAGGAAGATTGCTAAACCTAAATTTAGCAGGAGGTTCACTACTTGATATAGGAATATATCCCATATTCCTTTCCTATTTGTTATTAGGTATGCCTAAAGCCATTAAAGCAAGTTCAAGATTTTATAAAACCGGTGTTGAAATTCAGACTTCTATGATTTTTGAATATGATAATGCGCAATCAATTTTATATAGTGGTCTAACTTCTAAAAGTGAAATGAGAGCTGAGATTTCAGGTCAACTGGGATCTTTGTTTTTGAAACCCAGATGGCATGAATCAGATGGTTATACGAATGAGCAAGATGGCAAAGCAATAGAAATTGACCTTCCAAAAAGTGGGCTTGGGTATGTGCATGAAATTGAAGAAGTACATCAATGCATAAAAAATAACAAGCTTCAAAGTTCTTTATGGAGCCATCAAAATAGTCTTGATTTAATAACATTGTTAGATACGGTTAGAAGAGAAACAGGCATTACTTTTCCTTTCGAAGAACAAAAAAATATTTAACGATTATCATTCATTGATTTTTACGATATTTGACACCACCGAACTATCAACCTAAAAACCATTAATCATGGCAATGAATAAAAACACAGTACTCAGTTGGGCAACTTTAATTATGATTATTGTTGGTCTTGGCTTAATAGCGCTCGGGGCTTTTAGATATCATGAAGTAGCGGGCTATGGCTTTGCAGCTGTAGGAGTAGGTTTTTTTGCTATCGCTTGGGTTTTCAATGCCCTCAAGGGAAGAGTTTAAAAAGCCTAAGAGTTTTAATTTCCATTATCCAGAACCTAACAAATTATACTTATGTCTGACGATAAGAAAGTCATTTTCTCAATGTCTGGTGTTACCAAGACCTTCAAAACAGCCAATACACCGGTGCTCAAAAATATTTATTTAAGCTTTTTTTACGGAGCTAAAATTGGAATTTTAGGTTTAAACGGTTCTGGTAAATCTACCCTTTTAAAGATTATTGCGGGTGTAGATAAAAATTATCAAGGGGATGTTGTTTTTTCTCCGGGATATAAGGTAGGTTATCTTGAACAAGAACCGCAATTAGATGAAAACAAAACGGTTTTAGAAGTTGTTAAAGAAGGCGTAGCCGAAACCGTTGCCATTTTAGATGAGTACAATAAAATAAATGACATGTTTGGTTTGCCAGAAGTCTATGAGGATGCTGATAAGATGCAAAAACTTATGGACAAGCAAGCGGGTTTACAAGATCAGATAGATGCCCTAAATGCGTGGGAACTAGATACTAAACTTGAAATCGCTATGGATGCCTTGCGCACCCCTGATTCTGATAAAAAAATTGGGGTTTTATCGGGTGGAGAAAGACGGCGTGTTGCGCTGTGTAGATTATTATTGCAAGAACCTGAAATATTACTACTTGATGAACCTACCAACCATTTAGATGCAGAGTCAGTACATTGGTTAGAACATCATTTAGCACAATACAAAGGCACCGTTATTGCTGTTACTCATGATCGTTATTTCTTAGATAATGTAGCTGGTTGGATTCTTGAACTCGATAGAGGAGAGGGCATACCTTGGAAAGGAAATTATTCAAGTTGGTTAGATCAAAAATCAAAACGCTTAGCACAAGAAAATAAACAAGCCTCTAAACGTCAAAAAACTTTAGAACGTGAGCTTGATTGGGTTCGTCAAGGTGCCAAGGGGCGTCAAACAAAGCAAAAGGCACGTTTGAAGAATTATGACAAATTGATGAGTCAGGATCAAAAACAACTTGATGAAAAATTAGAAATATACATTCCCAATGGTCCAAGATTGGGTACTAATGTTATTGAATGTACAGGGGTTAGTAAAGGCTTTGACGACAAGCTCTTGTATGAAGATTTAAACTTCAATTTACCACAAGCAGGTATTGTTGGTGTTATTGGTCCCAATGGTGCAGGTAAGACCACCATATTCAGAATGATTATGGGCGAGCAACAACCTGATAAAGGGGAGTTTAAAGTGGGCGATACTGCCAAAATAGCCTATGTTGATCAGAGTCATTCAAATATAGACCCTGATAAAACTATTTGGCAGAATTTTAGTGACGAACAAGAACTGGTTATGATGGGTGGCAGACAAGTTAATTCTAGGGCTTATTTGAGTCGTTTTAATTTTTCAGGCAGTGAGCAAAATAAAAAAGTGAATATGCTATCAGGGGGCGAAAGAAACCGTTTGCACTTGGCAATGACCCTAAAAGAAGAAGGTAATGTATTGCTGCTTGATGAACCCACTAATGATTTAGATGTCAATACTTTACGAGCATTGGAAGAAGGGCTTGAAAACTTCGCAGGTTGCGCTGTGGTTATTTCACATGATCGTTGGTTTTTAGATCGTATTTGTACCCATATACTATCTTTTGAAGGAGATTCACAAGTATACTTTTTTGAAGGTTCTTTTTCTGATTATGAAGAGAATAAGAAAAAACGTTTAGGCGGCGATTTGATTCCGAAAAGAATCAAATACAAAAAACTTATTCGTTAATTATTCTTTAGAATATTTCAAATCTAATTTCATTTTCACATCACTGCGTTTATAGGGTAAGTCTTTTTCTAAGGCAATATGTTTAAATCCGTATTTTCTATAAATATGTAATGCACTAGGCAGTTTTGTGCTCGAGTAGAGAACAAGAGCATCCCAATTACTGGTTTTGGCAAAAGAAATAGCATGCTGAAGTAATTGTTGACCAAATTTTTGACCTTGATACTCTTCTGCTATTGCCATCTTTCCCAATTCATATATAGCATCAGCATAAGGTTGTAAAGAATAACATCCTACCACTTTAGAATGCAAGGTAGCCATGAATATGAACCCCCCTTTATCTAAAACATATTTTTGACTATCATTGAGTAACTCTTTGTCTTTTTCTTCGACAAAAAAGAATTTTTCTAATCAATTGAAATTTAAATCTCTAAAAAGATTAGCATGTTTTGGTTCGAAAGGTATAATTTTTAATGGCATGCTTTTGAGGAGGTTAAGGCGTTCAATGCTACTATTTGTCAGCACTAAGCACTTAATAAATATAATTTTTTTAATTTTATAAAGTCTAAGAACAACAAAGAACCGTATATATTTTGTTGAATAAGAATAATATTCAGCTTTAATACAAGCTTTTTAATTTTAAAATTATGAATGACACAAAGAACAACAATGGATTAAAAGTATTAGCTAGCCTCTTAGGAATAGTTTTACTTGGCGTTATTATCTACTCGGTAAGTCTTTACCAAGACAAAAAGAAGAATGAAATCGCTTTAACCAAAGAAAAAGATTTGGTTGTTGAAGATTTAAACAGCTTGAAGTCAGAATATGACAAAGCCATTCTTGAAAGTAATGCCACAAATGAAGAATTAGTATCTGCGCGTGATAATATTGCAAGATATATTGATTCTGTTAAAACAATGAAAGCTGATATTTCTAATCTTTCTAGATATAGAAGACAAGTAAGTGTTTTGAAAAAAGAAAGAGAACAACTGCTAAAGCAAGTTGATTCATTACAACGTTCGAATACACTTATTGCGATGCAACGTGATTCTACTTTTACAGAGTTAGAGAAGCAAACTGTATTCAATGATTCATTAGTTGTTCAGAATACAAATTTAGCAGACGTTGTAGCCAAGGGTTCAGCGTTGAATCTTACTACCTTTAAGGTTGATGCTGTTAAAGAAAGAAACAGTGGTAAACTTGTATCAACTACAAGAGCTAAATCAACAGATAAATTGAAGATTTGCTTTACTGTTGCAAATAACGTTATTGCTCAGGCAGGCGACAGAGAATTCTTTTTAGAGGTTCTTGACCCTCAAGGTAATGTTTTAGGTGAAAGCTACAGTCAAACTAATGATAATGGTGGTTCAATTACCTACAGTAAAGGAACAAGCTTTTATTACGAGAATAGTAATCTAGATGTTTGTGATTATATCAGTAAACCTGCCGGAGATTTCCAGAAAGGAAACTACATGGCTAATGTTTACGATAACAATCTTAAATTGTTAGGAAACGTTAAGTTTCAGTTGAGATAACGAAACACTTTTATTCATATAACTAAAAAAGGATCAATTTTCATTGATCCTTTTTTTTGTGCTATTATGAAAATTCTTATTGTAACGACCCAACCATATTTTCTGGTTTTACCCAAGCATCATATTCATCAGCCGTAACATAACCTAAGTTAATGGCTTCTGTTTTTAAGGTTGTTCCGTTTTTATGAGCAGTATTGGCTATTTCAGCTGCTTTATAGTAGCCTATTTTGGTATTCAAAGCCGTAACTAACATTAATGAATTATTCAATAATTCTTTAATTACTTCGTGATTAGGCTCAATGCCATCTGCACAATTTTCATTAAAACTATCGCATGCATTACCAATAAGTTCTGCCGATTGTAAAATGTTAGCCGCCATCATTGGTTTAAATACATTTAGCTCATAATGGCCTTGTGTTCCTCCAACGCTTATTGCCACATCATTACCAATTACTTGAGCACATACCATTGTCAATGCCTCACATTGGGTAGGGTTTACTTTGCCTGGCATAATTGAACTACCTGGTTCATTTGCTGGTATAATAATTTCGCCAATTCCTGATCTAGGACCTGAAGCCATCATTCGAATATCATTCGCTATTTTATTTAATGACACCGCTAATTGTTTTAAAGCGGCATGACTTTCAACAATAGCATCATGAGCGGCCAGGGCTTCAAATTTATTGTTCGCTGTAACAAAAGGTAAATCAGTAAATTCAGCAATGTACTTTGCCACCAAAACATCGTATCCTTTTGGTGTATTTAAACCCGTACCTACTGCCGTACCGCCAAGCGCTAATTCACTTAGGTGGTCTAATGAATTGTTTAAAGCTTTGAGGCCATGGTTTAACTGAGAAACATAACCAGAAAATTCTTGACCCAGCGTAAGTGGGGTAGCGTCCATCAAATGGGTACGCCCAATTTTTACCACATTTTTAAAATCTTTCGCTTTCTTCTCTAATGTATTTCTTAAGGCTGTAACCCCCGGAATAGTTACTTCAACTATTTTTTTATAGGCAGCAATATGCATTCCTGTAGGAAAGGTATCATTAGAGCTCTGCGATTTATTTACATCATCATTTGGTTGAATCGTTTTTTCGCCTTCACCTATTTTTTTTCCTGCAATTTCATGTGCTCTGTTCGCAATCACTTCGTTTACATTCATGTTGCTTTGCGTACCAGAACCTGTTTGCCATATTACCAATGGAAATTGGTCATCATGCTTGCCGGCTAAAATTTCATCACATACAGCTGCAATCAAATCGCGTTTATCGGCTGCTAAAACTCCGAGTTCACAATTGGTGTAAGCGGCGGCTTTTTTCAAAAAAGCAAATCCGTAAACTACATCTAGAGGCATTGAACCCGCAGGACCTATTTTAAAGTTATTTCTTGAACGTTCAGTTTGCGCACCCCAGTATTTATCTGAAGGTACCTGAACCTTACCCATCGTATCTTTTTCTATTCTAAAACTCATTACTATTATTTTTGACTACTACAAAGTTAGCGGTTTACATTATTTTTTAGATGAGACACCAAATAATTATTTTTTTGACATTTGATTTGTAGTATATATTCTTTTAAAAGTATCTTTGTACAAGAAAATATTTTATTTATGTTCGAATTCGACCAATATTTAGGCTTTTTAGCATTCTTAACCATTCTAACGATAGGTTTTTGGCTGATGATATTTTTGTTGACTTTTGTGGTTCCTTATTGGTTGTTTGGTAACATTCGAGAATTGTTAAAAGAAAAGCACGATAAGAAAAAAGCCGAACGAAATTCATAGAGAAACAAAAAACCGCTTGAAACTTCAAGCGGTTTTTTATTTATAATCATTATTCAAAATCATTGTTCTTCAAAATCGCCATCTTCGCCGCCACCGCCTTGTCTACCTCTTTCTCTTTTCTTTTGTTGATTAAAGCGATAGGTAAACGATAGATTAATACTTCTAACCCTTCTTTGAAATTCGCTGTCGTTCAAAAAGAAATCTGTAAAAGTTTCAGATATTCTCTTTCTACTGTTAAACACATCACTAATGTTAAGCGATAAAGATGCTTTTTCATCAAATAAATCTTTACTAAATGCTAAACTTAATGAGGCAATACCTTTGCTTCTTGACTGGGCAGTTTCTCTTGGTCCGCGATAGAAGAAACGGGTTTGCCAATCAATATCATTAAATAAAGTAATCTTATTGTTGAAACGAATAAACCAACTTATGTTTTCAGCATCAAAATTCTGACCATTAAAATCGCCACGTGTAATAACGTTGAATAAATTAAAATTTCCGTTGACGTTCCACTTTTTACTCGGTCTATAACTGGTAGTGAATTCAAAACCATAACGATCATTCTTAGCTAAGTTTACTGGCGTTCTTCTTAAAATACTAACCTGTTGTCCATCAAAAACGGTATCCTCGCCCGTATCTTCAGTGATAAAGGTAATTACATCAGTAGCTCTTTGAAAGTAGACTGAACCGTTTAGAGTTAGCTTTTTAAATCGGTTTAAATAGCCTAAATCCACCTGATTACTAAAAGAGGGTGTTAGTTTAGGGTTTCCTTGAAACAAGTTTGTCGGACTTGATCTTGAAGGAAAAGGATTTAAGAAAAAAGATCGCGGTCGGCGTAAACGTCTATTGTATCCAAATGTAAAACTTTCATTTTCGGTTATTTCATAATTTAAATTCAAAGTTGGAAAAAGGCCATCAAAATTATTTCTTGAAAAATCATTGCTTTCAATTTGGTTAATTATTAATTGTGTTGCTTCATAACGCAAGCCTGCCAAGTACGAAAATTTATTGATTTTACTTCCAAATTGAGTGTATACGGCGTTAATAGTTTCTTTGTAATTCAGCAAATTACTAGGATCAGTAATACCTAAAACATCAATTGTAGGTTGAATGAAAACCACATCGTAGTCAGTTTCTAAATTGTTAAAGTCTCCGCGATATCCAAATTCAAATTGATGATTTTCTCCTATGGGTAAAACATAGTCCGTCTGCAAGAATACACGCCTTTGATCTTCAGCTGTGCGCAATCTTTCGCTATCAAAATTATTTTGTTGTATCAATGAGGCTTCAACTTCTTCACTGTTTTCTAACTGAAAGGCAAAGGTCAGTTTATGCCCAGAATCATTGAATTTTTTATCATAGTTAAAAGAGTATTGAATTGTTTCATCATCTTCTGTTTCGTCATCAAATCGAAAACCACTAGTCAAATTTAAATCAATATCTTGTTGTGAAAAGTTGTTCGTTGTTTCATTGCCATTATCTGAACTTCTAATAAAAATACTTTGGGTTATTGATGAGGTTTCATTGACATACCATTCAATACCTACATTCGCATTTATTCCTTTTCTCAAGCGAACGCTTTCAGAAGTTTCAGTAATACTATTTGTAAAGTTTCCGTTTTGATCAAAAAACTGTGAATTATTGAAGGTATTACCTGGCGACTCTCTATAATTATACCCAGAATTGGTAAATAGGTTAACATCGCCTGTTCGGTAATTTAAATTGCCGTTAACTCCTAATCTGGTTGGATGTCCCGCATTAAGGGTAAGTGCACCATTAAGACCACTTAATTTGCTGCGTCTTAATATAATATTTATAATTCCTCCGGAGCCTTCAGCATCATATCGAGCAGAGGGCGACGTGATCACTTCAACCCTCTCAATTGATTCAGCAGGAAGTTGTTGCAGCGCCTCGGTTGAATTTAGGCCTGTGATAGCAGAAGGTTTGCCATCAATTAAAATTCGCACATCGTTGTTACCTCTTAATTGCACATTACCTTCAACATCTACTGAGACAGAAGGCACGTTGTCAAGAACATCACTTACGGTGCCGCCACTTACAGTAAGGTCTTTACCAACGTTATATATTTTTTTATCAAGGCGAATCTCAACGGTGGTTTTTTCAGCAATAACCTCAACGCCCTCTAGTTGTTCGGTATCGGGAGTTAGTTTAATAACCCCTAAATCTGTAGCTTGGCGAAATATTTGTTCTTTAAGTTCAAAGGTTTTATAAGATAAGTATTCAACACGAACCTTATAGCGACCAGGAAAAACTTCTACCTTAAATTTACCAGATTCATCAGTTATACCACCAGTTAATCTATTTGAATTTCTAAGACTTTGTAAAACCAAAGTCGCATATTCTAAGGGTTGTCCGGTTTCACTATCGAGTACTTGACCTGTTATAATAACTGGCGCGGGTCTTTCTCCTCCACGGTCTTGCGGTCGTTGACCAAAACTTGTTAATGTTATTAAGAATAAGGCAAGAGTAAGGAGTTTATGCATAGCTAATTTTTAGTTTTCTTCTTCTTTTTCTTCTTCCTTTTTTCTTCTTTTTTCTTGTCTCTTAATAATTGTCCTACGCCATCTTCTCTCATTTTAAGAAAGGTTTCATACTTTTCATTTGGCAGGCTAGCTTTTAATTCTTCATCTTGCCTTTCAGCAATTTTTTTAAAAGTTTCCCTCATTTTTTCTGGCGGAAGCTCTAATATTTGTGCCTCAATACGTTCTTGCACGTATTTTTTTAGAATACTACTCATAATGGCTGTTTCAAAATCATCAAGTTCTAAAGCGGCAATGAGTTTTGGCATTTCTGCATCAACAAGTTCATCAGCTGTTTTAGGTTTTGGCGGTTCAGGTGGGGTTTCAGCTTGTGGTAATCTTGGTCGACCGGTAGGTCCACCACGATTGGAACCGTAACCTCTATTGCCAAATTGTGCTTGCGTTTCACTATAAGCAAAGAGTACAATCAAAAGTGTGATGAGATATTTAATTTGCGTTTTCATAATATATCCGTTTAATTGACTAAAAATTTATAGAAAGGTTTAATCTAAATTTGTGTTTTTTTTATAACGCAACAAATGTACCGAATTCTTCAAATCATTAAGAACCTATTTGTTTGATTTTTAGAGCTTTTTGATTCTTTTAGAGTATCTTCTTAATGGTTTCAGGAGGTCTTCCTATAACCGCCTTTTCATTGTTAATGACAATGGGTCGTTCAATAAGTTTTGGATATTCGATCATTGCCTCAATGATTTCATCATCAGTCATTTCTTTTCCTTTGAAATTTTCTTTCCAAATCGTTTCGTTTTTGCGAAGCAATTTTTCCGGAGAAATATTCAATTTGCGCAACACCTCTTGTAATGCTCCTTTTGACGGTTTATTTTCTAAATAAAGTATAGTTTCAAAAGCTTGTCCTGATTCCTCAAGTATTCGATGACCCTCTCTTGATTTTCTACATCTTGGGTTGTGATATATTTTAATCATTTTAATATTTTTAACACAAAACTTATTCTTTCTCTTTTTGACCAGTAGCCATTAAATACGATTTTAAAAACCGATTTATTTCTCCATTCATGACATTATCAACATTGCCGGTTTCCTCGCCTGTTCGCACATCTTTCACTAATTTATACGGATGCATTACATAGTTGCGAATTTGAGAGCCCCATTCAATTTTCATTTTTGAAGACTCAATTTCTTGACGCGCCTCCATTTTTTTTCTCAACTCAATTTCATAGAGTTGTGATTTCAGCATTTTAAGGGCAGTGGCTCTGTTATCGTGTTGCGATCTAGAATCAGAACAAGATATTTGAATACCAGAAGGTTTGTGAACCAACTGCACTTTTGTTTCAACTTTGTTTACATTTTGTCCGCCCGCACCGCTAGAGCGTGCTGTAGTAATTTCAATATCAGCTGGGTTAACTTCAATATTTATAGAGTCATCTACTAACGGATACACATAAACAGAGGCAAAAGAAGTATGTCTTTTAGCATTACTATCAAACGGAGAAATTCGAACTAATCTGTGAACGCCATTCTCGCCTTTTAACCATCCAAAGGCAAATTCGCCATCAATTTCAAGGGTTACCGTTTTAATACCTGCAACATCGCCAGATTGGTAATTGAGTTCTTTGACTTTAAATTTATTTTTTTCAGCCCACATCATATACATGCGCATCAACATTGAGGCCCAATCACAACTTTCGGTTCCACCAGCACCGGCTGTGATTTGCAGTACAGCAGTTAATTCATCGCCCTCAGCAGAAAGCATATTTTTAAACTCGAGGTTTTCAATAGCTTCTTTGGTTTTTTCATAATGTAGCTGAACTTCTTTTTCGGTCACTTCGCCTTCAGCATGAAACTCAATTAGTACTTCTAAATCTCCGGTAAGAGTTTTGGCTTCTTCAAAATCATCAACCCACTGTTTTTTAGATTGAATGAATTTCATGTGTTTTTGAGCTTCTTGAGCATTATCCCAAAAGTCAGGAGCTAATGTTTTTTCTTGCTCATTTTCTATCTCAATGAGTTTTGCATCAATGTCAAAGATACCTCCTTAACGCACCCAGGCGATCTAAAAGACCTTTAAAATGGTCTGCGGTAATTGTCATGCTAAAAAGTGTTTTGGCAAAAATAGTACTAAACTATGGTTGTACAATCTATTTTATCTAAATTTAATACCTTACACCTTTACAAAAATGAACACCATTATGAAAAATATTTACCTCATTACCACCCTTTTATTTGCATCACTATTTTCAGTTTTTTCTCAATTTGATGAAAAGAGTAAAGATTTTCAAACGTTCAATGGCTTTTTCAATTTCAAGTATGATGAGAATTCAGATAAAATCTACCTTGAAGTTGCTAAGCTTAATGAAGAATTTCTATATATATCATCACTCAGTAGTGGTATTGGTAGTAACGATATTGGGCTAGATAGAGGGCAATTAGGTAATACAAGAATTGTTTATTTTAAAAAGGCGGGTAATAAATTATTGTTGGTGCAACCAAATTTGAAATTTCGCGCGCTCACTGATAATACGTTAGAAAAGAAATCAGTAGAACAAGCTTTTGCCAAATCTGTTTTAGGGGGATTTAAAATTGAACAAGAAAAAAACGGAAAGTTTATCATTGACATAACAAGTCTCTTAATGCAAGATACTCACGGAGTAGGTGCTCGATTACAACGTGCAAAACAAGGAAGCTACAAACTTGATAAAAGTAAAAGTGCAGTAGATTTAGAGCGTACCAAAGCGTTTCCTAATAATGTAGAATTTGACGCTATACTGACTTTTACCGGAAGTCCTAAAGGCAGTTTAATTAGATCGGTAGCACCCAATGCTTCAATAGTTACCGTGTCACAGCACCATTCTTTTGTTGAATTACCTGATGATAAGTATACCAAGCGAGAATTTGATCCTCGCAGCGGGGCTGGGGCTTTTTCATATTATGACTATTCCACTCCGGTTCAAGAGCCCATTTTAAAACGATATATACGAAGACATCGTCTTGAAAAAAAGGACCCCTCTGCCGCTATTAGTGAGGCCGTTGAGCCCATAATTTATTATTTAGATAACGGTACTCCTGAACCCGTTCGTTCAGCATTGTTAGAAGGAGGAAAATGGTGGAATCAAGCTTTTGAAGCGCTCGGTTATAAAGATGCTTTTCAATTAAAAATATTACCTGATGATGCAGATCCTTTAGATATTCGATACAACGTAATTCAGTGGGTGCATCGCTCAACAAGGGGGTGGAGTTACGGAGCAAGTGTAACGGATCCTCGAACAGGAGAAATTATTAAAGGACACGTAAGCTTAGGAAGTCTTCGCATCAGACAAGATTTTTTGATTGCGCAAGCTTTAATGAATAAACCTTTTGCCGAACGTGATGATAATTATCAACCCATGCTCGATCTAGCAATTGCACGCATACGTCAATTATCAGCACATGAAATAGGTCATACGCTAGGTTTTGCACATAATTATGCAGCAAGTACAAAGGGTAAATCGTCGGTTATGGATTATCCGCATCCGCAGATACGTATTAAAGACGGCCAAATTGATTTTTCAAATGCCTATGATAATAAAATAGGAGCGTGGGATAAGGTTAGTGTTGCGTATTCGTATACCACTTTTGAAAACAGGGTAGATGAAAAAGACGGTTTGAACGCCATTTTAGAAAAGGCAAGTGCAGACGGACTTAGATTTATTACCGACCAAGATGCAAGACCTCAAGGTAGTGCCCATGTTTTAGCTCATTTATGGGATAATGGTGCCGATGTGAGTTCAGAACTTGATGAAATGATGAAAATTCGAGCTATAGCAATTTCTAATTTTTCTACGGATAATATTCGCAAAAATGAACCCCTTTCTGTTTTAGAGGATGTTTTTGCACCTCTTTATTTCTTTCACAGATATCAAACTGAGGCTGTGGCGAAAGTGGTTGGTGGTTTAGAATATAATTATGCCCTTAAAGGCGACGGTCAAGAAACAGTTAGAATAGTAGATAGGGCGATGCAAACAAAAGCCTTAAAGAGCATTTTACAAACTCTAGATGCATCAGTCATTGCAATTCCGAAAGAAAAATTAAATTTATTTCCACCTCGTGCCTTTGGTCACGGCAGAACAAGAGAATCTATCAAAGGTAAAACCGGAGTGTCTTTTGATGCCTTATCAGCACCAGAAACAGCCGCTGATATGACTTTGGGGCTTCTATTGCATCCTGAAAGAGCGTCGCGTTTAATTCAACAAAAAGCACTAGATCAAAAAAATATAGGACTTGAAGAAGTCTTAAATCAAGTAGTTGCTAATACCTTGATGAAAAAACACAAAGATTCTTATTTAAGTGAAGTGCAAACTAATATCAATTATAGAGTGCTGTATCATTTGATGAATTTAGCAGCCCACAACCAGGTGCATCCACAAGTAAATGCTATCGCAATGCCAACTCTTAATGGAATTAAATCAAAGTTAGTTCAAGGAAAAATGGGAGTATATGATATGGAAATGGTAAGAAGAATCAATGCATTTATGAAGAGTCCTGAAAAATTCAAGGTGTTGCCAGTGGCTAAAATTCCTGATGGTTCGCCAATTGGTTCAGAATGTTTTCATTAACAAACTCAAAAATTGACACAAACTCAATAATTAATTCAAGGGCAGTACTCCTTCGAATTTGAATTTTATTATGAAAATAAATTTAATTAGCGATACGGTAACCAAACCTAGTTCAGAAATGCTGAAAGCTATGTTTTCTGCAGATGTTGGCGATGATGTTTTTAAAGAAGACCCTTCAATAAATGAACTTGAAGAAAAGGTTGCTGCACTTTTTGGAATGGAGGCCGCCCTGTATTTTCCGAGTGGTACAATGACCAATCAAACTGCAATAAAACTACACACTAAACCCGGAGATCAGTTGATTTGTGATAAATATGCGCATGTCTATAATTATGAAGGGGGTGGTGTTAGTTTTAATAGCGGAGTGTCATGCAAGTTAGTAGATGGCCATAGGGGTATGATGACTGCTGAGCAAGTTGAGGCGGCTATAAATCCTCCTGATTTTTACCATAGTCCCTTAACGTCATTAGTCTGTATAGAAAACACAACCAATAAAGGCGGAGGAGCTTGTTGGGATTTTAGTGAACTGAAGCGTATTAAAGAAGTTTGTAAAAAGCATGGACTTGCCTATCATTTGGACGGTGCGCGATTATGGAATGCCTTAGTCGTAAATAATGAAACCCCAAAACAATACGGCCAACTTTTTGACACGATAAGTGTTTGTTTTAGTAAAGGTCTTGGATGCCCTGTAGGGTCGGCCCTTTTAGGAACTAAAGATTACATTGACAAGGCACTTCGAATTCGAAAAATATTAGGTGGTGGTATGCGTCAGGCTGGTTATTTAGCCAGTGCCGCAAGCTATGCCTTAGATCATCAAACGAATCGCCTTATTGAAGATCATGCGAAAGCAAAAGAAATAGGTGGCGTTTTAAATAGTCTTTCTTTTATTCAAAAAGTTGAACCTATTGAAACCAATATCATCATTTTTGAAATTAATGAAGAGCTTTTAAGTGCAGATGATTTTATAAGAAAATTGAATGAGAACAATGTTCACATTATTGGTATGGGGCAGGGTAAATTGAGAATAGTTACCCATTTAGATTATACTCAAGAAATGCATGAAGCTTTTTTGAGAATCTTGAAACATTTATAGCTTTTTTGATTCAGAAAATTGTAAAATACTTTGGCGTAGATTTTTAATTCCGTTTTCCATTCCTGCTTCAGACGAATATGAGAGGCTATTACCAATCAGTTCGCCATTTATATTTTTCAATCGAAATTGAAAATCTCCACCATGGTTAGTGGTTCTTTCGAATCTTGTTCTAGGATGATGAGCAGCTAAATGTTCAATCATAGTATTCAATTCCGCCTCACTTTTAAATTTCACACTGTTCATTAATGTGCGACCTTTTTCTGTTTTGAATTTGAAAATAAACTGATTTTCTCTTTCTTTTTGTATTTCAATCATAGTAAAATGATTTATTATTTTAATATGTTATTGGCTTGTAACCCCTGTAAATAATGGCGCTATGACACTTTTTGTGCTTACTCAAGTGTATTAGTCATAATTTTCTTCAAATTTCCCTTAAAATTTAGTTAAAAAATAATAAATTGCAGCTACTATAAATTTAAATGTTTTAAACACTGACACAAATGAAAAAACTTTTATTCTTTTTCGCGGTAATGACCGCAACGATCACAATGGCTCAGGAATTACCAACTAATCCTGAACCAGGAAAATGTTATGTACGTTGTACTACACCTGACGTTTACGTTAATGAAACGGTAACATTAACGATAAAACCAGCTTACAAGGTTTTAAAAACTGTTCCAGCTACTTTTAAAACAGTAACTGAGAGAGTTGAAGTAAAAGCTGCTGGTAAAGAGTTGACTGTTGTTCCCGAAAAATGGGGTACTGAAACAGTAAGCTATGTTTCTAAAGAAGGTGGTAACACCTTAAGAATCACTCCTGCTTCTTTTGGTACAGGTTCAGAAACAATTGAAGTAAAGCCAGCTTATGCTCAATGGGAGCTTGGTGCTGCTGCACCTGATTGTGCTTCTGGTAATCCAGACGATTGTAGATACTGGTGTTACAAAGGGTATCCTGCTGAGTTTACAACAATTCAAACTACTACCTTAGCTAATAATGCTTCTGTTTCTAAGACGCCAATTGGTTCAAAAAATAGTAGTTATACTAAAAGAGTTCTTTTAGAGCCTGCTAAAGTTGTAGAAAGAGTTATTCCTGCTCAATACAAAGAGATTACAAAAACAGTTTTAGATAGAGATGCTTACACTACAGAAGAGACTGTACCTGCAGTAACAAAAACTGTAACAAGAGAAGTATTGAAAGAAAAAGGTGGATTAACTACATGGAAAGAAGTTGAATGTTCTTTAGTTGAGTACCAAGCTTTACCTATTAGCTGGAATTCAGGAAGCTCAACCTTAACGGCACAAGCTAAAAGTATTATTGATACACGTTTAATGCCTGTTTTACAGCAAAACCCAGGTGTGAAAGTTGAATTGGCTTCTCACACTGATTCTCAAGGTGGTTCTGCTTCAAACCAAGCTTTGTCTGAAAGAAGAGCAAAGGCTGTTGCTGATTACCTAATTTCTAAAGGTGTTAATTCTAGTCTTTTAGTTGCTAACGGATACGGAGAGACTAAATTATTAAACAGATGTAGAGATGGTGTTTCTTGTACTGCAAGAGAGCATGCTGCAAATAGAAGAACTCAATTTAGATTAATCAACAACTAAATTAAGTAAACAACCAACCAAGAAAAAAGGGCTTTTCAAATTGAAAAGCCCTTTTTAATTTATTTCATTTCAAACTAAATAGCTTGATGCTTTTTAAGTAAATCTAAATGATATCCTACCTCGCCATTCATGCTATAACCAGAGTATGAGCCAAGCTCAACGCCATTAGGCGAAAGAATCTTTAATAATGGTACTGCACCTCTTTTATTCAATTTTGCAGAAAGTCCCTTATTATATTGCAGTTGCTCTGCAGAAATTAAATCTTTATTCATGGGTATATCAATATAAAGCAACACATAACTATCAGAGATTGTTTTAAATTCTGTAGATTCAAATAAATCTTTCTTCAGCATCTTACACGGTGCGCACCAGTCGCTACCAGTAAAATAGACCAATACATTTTTACGTTCTTTTGTCGCATTTTTAAGGGCTTTTTCGTAGTTAGTCAACCATGCGCTATTGCTTACTACTGATTTTTCAGCTTGAGCAAAAAATAGTGTGGGAACTAAAAGAACTAGAAAGATTAAATTTTTCATCGATTTTGGTTTTATAGTTAGTAGCAAGAAACTTGCCAAAGTATACGAGGGTTAGTATCCTACTAACGTTAGTATTCTGATTTTTAGTATTATTAATTTGAAATGTACAATTAAAAAAGGTTGTCCATACCCGGAATATTGGGCATTCCTTCTTTAGCTACAGCAGCCAATTTGGTTTCATTGTATTGCGTTGCTTTTTCAATGGCTTTATTCAAAGTCAAGATTAAATAATCTTCAAGCTGTTCAGCGTCTTTCAAGAGTCGCTCATCAATTTCTATTTTTTTAAGCTGTCTGTTGGCTGTAATTGATACTTTAAGTAGTAGGTCTGATGAGTTTTCATCTAGAACTATAACGTCCATTTCTTTTTTTGTTGCCGCAACTTTTTGTTGGGTTTCTTTAAGTTTTCCCATCATACCCATCATATCTCTAAACATTGTAATTATATTTTATGTTTACAGATGTAAAATTAGTAAATTGTTTGGAGTAATAGTATATAACCACGCCTAATGAAAATATTTAGAATCTTTATAGGACTAAGTCTTATTTTTGCCGTTTCATGTCAAAACCAAAAAACTGAAATGAAAAATATAGATGCCCCAGTAGCAAAAAAAAATCCGAAAGAACTCATTGCTCATGATGACAAAAGGATTGATGATTACTATTGGATGAATGATCGTGAAGATCAAGAAGTAATCGATCATTTAAATAGTGAGAATGCGTATTACTCAAAAATGACTGAGCATACCAAAGAGCTACAAACAAGCTTATTTCAAGAAATGAAGTCTAGAATTAAAGAAGACGATTCTTCTGTACCCTTTAAGCAAAACGGTTATTGGTACCTTACACGATTTGAAATAGGAAAAGAATATCCTATTTATTCTAGAAAAAGAGGAAGTTTAGATGCAGATGAAGAAATTTTATTTGATTGTAATGAACTTGCCAAGGGGCATGAATATTTTCGTTTAGGAGGTTTCGCAATTAGCCCTGATAATAAATTGGCTGCTTTTTCTGTTGATACCGTTTCAAGAAGAAAATACACGCTTCAAATTAAAAACCTTGAAACTGGAGTTGTTTTAGATGATAAGGTAGATAATACTACCGGTAATTCAGTTTGGGCAGATGATAATCAAACCATTTATTACAGTAAGAAAGATGAAGTTACTTTGCGCTCAGATAAAATATTTAGGCATAAAATAGGAGTATCAAAAGATGATGTAGTGTTTCATGAAAAGGATGAAACATTTAGCGTCTATGTGAATAAGTCTAAATCAAAGAAATATATCATTATTGGTTCTTACAGCACCCTAACAACAGAATTTAGAACCTTAAGAGCTAATAATCCTGATGGTAATTTTGATATTTTTTCGCCCAGAACCAGAGGCTTAGAGTATGATATTGCTCATTTTGAAAATGATTTTTACATTTTAACTAATAAAGATGGGGCTACTAATTTCAAGTTAATGAAAGCAGCTGAAGGAGCTACTGGGTCTGAAAACTGGAAAGAATTTATACCGCATCGCAAAGATGTTTTATTACATGGTATTGAAATTTTTAAAAACTACTATGTTATTTCTGAGCGCAGCAATGGTTTAAATAAGTTAAAAATAACAAAGTGGAATGGGGGAGAGAGTTATTACTTGCCGTTCACAAGCGAAACTTATGATGCTTATGCCAGTACAAACCCTGATTTTGACTCTGAAATTCTCAGATATTCGTATACCTCAATGAATACTCCGCGTTCAGTAATCGATTTTAATATGACTACTAAAGCTTCTGAAATTATGAAAGAACAGGCTGTGCTTGATGCTAATTTTGATAAAGCTAATTATGTTGAAAAAAGAGTTTGGGCAAATGCCCGAGATGGTGTAAAAGTCCCTATGTCTATTGTATATCATAAGAATACTAAATTAACAAACAAAACACCCATTTTACAGTACGCCTACGGTTCTTATGGGGCAACTATAGACCCATATTTTTCTTCGGTGCGTTTGAGCTTGCTTGATAGAGGATTTGTTTTCGCCATTGCACATATTCGAGGAGGTCAATATTTAGGTCGCCCGTGGTATGAAGATGGTAAATTATTTAAAAAGAAAAATACGTTTACTGATTTTGTTGATTGTTCTAAATTTCTAATTTCAGAAGGTTATACCAGTTCAGAGCACTTATATGCAATGGGTGGTTCAGCAGGAGGCCTTTTAATGGGTGCTGTTATAAATATGGCTCCTGAATTGTATAATGGGGTAGTTGCAAGTGTACCTTTTGTTGACGTGATTACGACCATGCTTGATGACAGTATACCTTTAACAACGGGAGAATACGACGAATGGGGTAACCCCAATGAAAAGGAGTATTATGACTATATGAAATCATATTCGCCTTATGATAATGTAGTCGCTAAAAATTATCCGAATACTTTAGTGACGACTGGTTTACATGATTCTCAAGTACAATATTTTGAACCCGCAAAATGGGTGGCTAAATTAAGAGAATTAAAAACTGACAAAAATCTACTACTATTTGATATAAATATGGATGCTGGTCATGGCGGTTCTTCTGGTCGTTTTGAATCACTTAAAGAAGTGGCAAAAGAATATGCTTTTCTGCTTGATTTAGAGGGAATTACAGAATAGTTAAAAAAATAGTAATTTTACCGCCGAGAATGGAAAACCAAACCCCCATTCAGAATTTAGATTTTATATATGAAGAATAAAATCAATGCCTATAATAATATTTCTGAATTAATAGGTAACACGCCTCTGGTCAAGTTGAATGCGGTAACCAAAGGAATGAAAGGAGCGTATTTTGCCAAAGTTGAGGCATTTAATCCTGGTCATTCTTCCAAAGATAGAATTGCTGCTCATATCATTGAAGAAGCTGAGTGTAAAGGCATATTAAAAGAAGGCAACACCATAATTGAAACAACATCAGGTAATACAGGTTTTAGCATTGCTATGGTTAGTATTATTAAAGGATATGATTGTATTTTGGCCGTGAGTTCAAAGTCATCAAATGATAAAATTGATATGTTGAGGTCAATGGGTGCAAAAGTTTACGTTTGTCCTGCTCATGTTAGTGCTGATGACCCAAGGTCATATTATCAGGTAGCAAAAAGGTTGCACGAAGAAACTAAAGGTTCAATCTATATCAACCAGTATTTTAATGAATTAAATACTGAAGCACATTACAAATCTACAGGTCCTGAAATTTGGGAACAAACCAACGGAAACATTACTCATTTAGTTGCGTGTAGTGGTACAGGTGGAACCATTTCAGGTACTGCAAAGTATTTAAAAGAGCAAAATCCTGATATTAAGATTTTAGGAGTTGATGCTTTTGGTTCTGTGCTTAAAAAATATCATGAAACAGGAGAATTAGATACCAATGAAATTTATCCGTACCGTATTGAAGGTTTGGGTAAAAACTTAATTCCTTCTGCTACTGATTTTAAGGTAATTGATAAATTTGTCAAGGTTACCGACGAGGCAAGTGCTCATACGGCACGTGAAATATCTAAATCAGAAGGTATATTTGCTGGTTATACCAGTGGTGCCGTTATTCAAGCGGCAAAACAGTTTAGTGATGAAGGTGAGTTTACAAAAGATAGTAAGGTTGTTTTGATATTTCCTGATCACGGTTCGCGTTATATGAGTAAAATTTATAGTGATAAATGGATGGAAGACCAAGGTTTTTTAAACAACAATTCGGTTGAAGAATCTCAACAAATTCAGCACATTCGATAATTATAAACAAATACGAAATAAAAAAAGACAATAGCCCAAAGGGCTATTGTCTTTTTTTCTGCTTCAAAATCCATATTTTTGCATCGTAAATTGAATGTTTACACAATACGATATTAAAAAAGCGTTAGATGAGAGATATTTTTGATAGAATTACTGAAAACAAAGGACCATTAGGTAAATGGGCTTCTCAAGCTGAAGGTTATTTTGTTTTTCCTAAACTTGAAGGACCTATTTCTAATAGGATGAAGTTTCAAGGTAAAGAAGTAATTACTTGGAGTATCAATGATTATTTAGGATTAGCAAATTTACCTGAAATAAAAAAGATTGATGGCGATACGGCAGGAGAATACGGTGCGGCTTACCCAATGGGTGCTCGTATGATGAGTGGTCATACTGATTTTCACGAACAACTTGAACAAGAATGTGCAGCCTTTGTTGATAAAGAAGCTGCTTACTTGTTAAACTTTGGCTATCAAGGTTTCATGTCAGTTATTGACGCTTTAGTAACCAAAGATGATATCATTGTTTATGATGTAGATTGTCATGCCTGTATTATTGATGGGGTTAGGTTGCACATGGGTAAACGCTTTACTTTTATTCATAACAATGTTGAGAGTTTAGAAAAGAACTTAGAAAGAGCCACAAAAATGGCAGAACAGACCGGTGGTGGTATATTGGTTATTTCTGAAGGTGTTTTTGGAATGCGGGGTGAGCAAGGAATTTTAAAGGAAATTGTTGCGCTAAAAAGTAAATATAATTTTCGTTTACTTGTTGATGATGCGCACGGTTTTGGTACTTTAGGTAAAACAGGTGGTGGTGCAGGTCAAGAACAAGGGGTGCAAGATGATATCGATATTTATTTAGCAACTTTCGCTAAATCAATGGCAAGTATAGGGGCTTTTGTAGCAGCAGATCAAGAAATAATCAACTATCTAAAATATAACTTACGTTCTCAAATGTTTGCGAAGTCGTTGCCTATGACCTATGTAAAAGGAGCTTTGAAGCGATTAGACATGTTAAGAACGATGCCAGAGTTAAAAGATAAACTTTGGGAGAACGTAAACGCACTTCAAGATGGCCTAAAAGAAAGAGGTTTTGATATTGGTACTACCAGTAGTTGTGTGACGCCCGTTTATTTAAACGGAAGTATTCCTGAAGCAATGGCATTGGTAAAAGATTTGCGAGAAAATCACGAAATTTTTTGTTCAATAGTGGTGTACCCAGTTATTCCTAAAGGATTGATTTTATTACGTTTAATTCCTACGGCCACACATACCTTAGAAGACGTTTCAATAACCCTAGATGCTTTTTCATCTATTAGAGAACGTTTGCAAAATGGAACTTATAAAAGGCTTTCAGCGCATGTCGCGGCAGCGATGGGAGAGTAGGTTACGATAGATTTTTCTTGTACGTTCTTCTGCGCTTGTAAACTTGTGGGTCAAAATGTTTCCAAATTTGTTTGATAGCTATGTTCTCTTCTAATTCCGGGGTACGGTAACAGTACTCAATTCCATATTTTGAAAAGGTTTTGTAGTATTCATTAAATATTACAGCTGTAATTCCTTTATTTTGGTAGTCAGGATGTACCCCTATTAGGTAAAAAATAACATCTTTGCTTTTGTTTTTAGCCTTGAGTAAATGATAGATTCCAAACGGAAATAATTTTCCGTTTGCTTTTTGCATGGCCTTTGAGAATGAAGGTAAAACAATACCAAAACAGATGAGCTTTTCATTTTCATCAACGATAAATTTGATGTATTCTGGCTTTATAAGACTAATGAACTTTTTCTTAAAATAGTTCTTTTGAATATCAGTTATAGGAACAAATGAAGAAAGTGAGGCATAACTTTCATTAAATAAGTCGAACATTTCATCAGCCATACTCATAACCTCTGAGGTAGTAGTCGGATTAATTGGGCTAACATTATATCGCTTTTTAACCATCTCATTTACCCGTTCAAAAAACTTTGGTTTTGCGTTTGAAAATGGAAATTTATTTTCCATATATTCTTTTTCTTTGACAAACCCTAAGCTTTCGTAATGCTTTTGGTAATAGGAATGATTATACCAACTAATCATGGTTCCTATATGATCAAAACCTTCAACGAGAACACCAACCTTATCTAGATTTGAAAAACCTACAGGGCCTTCCATAAATTCTAGGTTATTTTCTTTCCCTAAGGCTTCAACTTTTGCTAATAAGCATTCTGAGACTTCAACGTCATCAATGAAATCAAACCAACCAAAACGCATTTTCTTTACGTTTTGTTGATTAATTTCAATGGCATTAGTTATAGCGGCAATTCGTCCTACTATTTTGTCATCTTTATAGGCCAAAAAGAATCGTGCCTGCGCCGTTTTAAATGCTGGATTTTTTGTTTTATCAAATGAATCTAATTCATCCTTAATAATGGGCGGCACCCAAAAAGAAGAATTTTTGTAAAGTGAAAATGGAAATTTTACAAACTTCTTTAATTCTGATTTTGTAATCGCCTCTTTTAAGGTAACCATTCTTTAGATTTTGATGGTCAATATTAGCGATATTAATCTTGCAATGAAAACAACTATGAGATTTTGTTATCTAGAATTCAATAACCCCGTCATCTTTCTTCTTTTTCTTTTTTCCTTTCTTTTTTCGTTTTTCTTCTTTTTTTAACTTTTTTAATTGCTTTTTTGACGGACCAAGGTCAATATCTTCAGCTCCTGAACCGCCATTTTTCTTTCTTTTTTTACGTTCCTCTTTGTCCTTATTTAGCATTTGATTTTTCTTAATGGGTTCGCCATTTTCTCCTGCTTTTTGATCTTCTATTGCAGGTGGGTCTGAGTGAAAATCAAAACGATAAGAACATCCGGCAGTAACAAATACTCTCGACGGTGTATTTTTAAGACTAGCTCCTAAATTAAAGTCAGCTTGAAATAGATCATTAAATAGGTAGGCAATTCCGCCTCTAATTAAAGCATCAGCATAACGGTCACTTTGTATGCCTTGATGTTCAATAAAAGAACTCCATTTAGGGTTTCTAAAAGCATGAGATAACGAAACAATATAATTTAGTTCTGGAAAATCAGTAGTGATGCGGTCATACGCGAAATTTGTAATCAACACAAATCGAGGTGTTACTCTACTTTGAGTAGCTATCATCGCCCGGTAAGATAAGAGCGGGTCTCCCCTAAAAAGAGGATTGTCAAACAGGTTGAATGTGGCACCGACGTATACTGAAATAGAGGGTATTAAATTTTTTAATTGAAAGACATTGTTTTTACGCCAGCTATAGAAATCAGGTTTGTTTCTTTCGGCTGATTTGTAGCGATCATAAACTAAAAACTTTAATCCAATTCTATTTCTAGAAAAATTAAAAGTTGATTGATTGATCCCTGAATTTAAAAAATCTTCAGATTTGTATTGAAAAGTTCCTTCCCAATTAATTTCAAGTTGCTCAAATAACAAACCATACCTTAGTGATAGGTCTGAGCCCAAAATATTGGCTTGACTGTTTAATAGAATGTGATCAGACTGCTCAAAACCAACTCCGGCTTCAATTTGTAAAACGTTTTTTCCAACGGCATAGGCGCTAACCGATAATCCTGGTCGGTTGGAGTTGATTACATCGGTATACTGAGAAAATGCTGCCCAAGAAATTAAGTAGATAAATAGTATAACAGTCTTCTTCATTGATAGTTTATATCGACTATTGAGGCCCATAGTTGGTTTGACGAATTGATTTATCATTATTTTATGACAATTGCCATATCAATACAACGCAAGAATTGTATTTTTGATATGCACGTTATTAAATTAAATGGGATTTTTAAAAATAATATTGGTGCTAATTATGATCTACTATCTTCTGAAGATAGTGGCCAAAATATTTGCGCCAAAAATTATTAACTACGCAGCCAAAAAAACAGAAGCGCACTTTAAAGAAAAATTCGAAGGATTTCAAAGGGAACAAAGAAATACTAATCAGAAAGTGGGAGATGTAATCATTAACAAAAAACCATATAAGAAAAACAAGACGACCAAAAAAGTTGGCGATTATATCGACTTCGAGGAAATTGATTAATTTTATAATTGCTAACCACTAGTTACTTTCATGCGAAAAGGTCTTACTTCATTTTTTACTCATTTTTTTATTACCGTTTTTTTTATCATCGCAGCGCTGGCATATTTTAGTCCGGTGTTATCGGGTAAAATTCTATATCAAAATGATATAGCCCAATATACGGGCATGGCCAAAGAGCAGAATGATTTCAGAAAAAAAACAGGCGAAGAACCGTACTGGACAAATGGAGCATTTGGTGGTATGCCAACGTATCAATTAGGTGCGTATTACCCTCATAATTATGTTAAAAAATTAGATTCTCTCATTCGTTTTTTACCGAGACCAGCGGACTATTTATTTTTATACTTTATTAGTTTTTATATACTGCTTTGCTGCATGAAAGTAGATTACAGACTGGCCATAGTAGGGGCGCTAGCCTTTGGTTTTTCTACCTATTTAATTATAATTTTTGGGGCAGGTCATAATGCTAAAGCACATGCTTTAGGCTATTTGCCCATGCTTTTAGGTGGTATCATTTTGGTTTTTAGAAAGAAATACTTGTGGGGCTTTGTACTTACCGCTCTAGCAATGGCTCTTGAAATTCAAGCCAACCATTATCAAATGACCTATTACTTCATGTTTCTTGTCTTTTTCTTGGGTATGGTGTATTTGATTGATGCTATTCGAAAGAAATACCTAAAACATGTATTTGTATCTGTAGGTATTTTGTTAGTTGCAGTTGGGCTAGGTATTGCTGCCAATGCTACAGGTTTAATGGCAACTAAAGAATATGCCGATTGGAGTACACGTGGGCCTTCTGAGTTGACAATCAATGCTGATGGTTCTGTAAAAGAAAATAGCACGGGCTTAAGTAAAGAATACATTACCCAATGGAGCTATGGTATTGCAGAATCATTAAATCTATTTGCACCTAGACTTTTTGGGGGTGCTTCAGTAGAAAATTTGGGTTCAGATTCAAAAACGTATGAATATTTAGTTGAAAAAGGTATACCAAAAAATAGAGCCTTAGAATTTAGCTCAGGTTTGCCATTATATTGGGGTGGTCAACCCAGCACATCAGGACCGGCATACATTGGCGCAATCGTATTTTTTCTCTTCTTTCTTGGGCTTATTCTAGTCAAAAAGAAAGCGAAATGGTGGCTTTTAGGTGGTACAATTTTGTCGCTAATGATGTCTTGGGGAAGTAATTTCAGTGTTTTTACTGATTTTATGATCGATTATTTTCCGCTGTATAATAAATTTAGAGCAGTCTCTTCAGCTCAAGTGGTTTTAGAATTGTGTGCACCAATAATGGCAATGCTTGCCTTAGGGGCAATTTTTGATTCCACTATGGAAAAAGCTAAAAAAATCAATGCTTTAAAATATACCGTAGGAGGTATCTTGGTATTTGGAGTCTTGTTGTTTGTTTTTAAAGATTCTTTTGATTTTGAGGCCTATTCAGATGAGAATTTTAGAGAAAGTTTTAATGAATTACCTGATATGCTTAAAGCAGATCGTAAAATAGTCTATAATTCTGACCTCATGCGTTCCCTCATTTTTGTAATCTTAACTGCATTAGCACTTTGGTTATATTTAAAATTCAAGCTGAATAAAAATTTAGCCATACTTGTAGTTGGTCTGCTCATAGTCTTTGATTTAGTTGGGGTTAACCTCAGGTATGTAAACAATGATAATTTTGTATCTAAAAGAAGAATGACACAACCTTTTAGAGAATCAGGGGTTGATAAACAGATTAAGTTAGATACAGGTATTTATCGTGTTTTTGATCAATCTGAAGGTTTGCAGGGCGGTGCACGAACAGCATATTTTCATAAATCGATTGGGGGGTATCATGCCGCAAAACCTGCCGGTATCGAAGATTTATTTGATTTTCATGTGTACCAAGGTAATTTCGAAGTTTTGAACATGCTTAATGTAAAGTATATAGTTCAACGCGATAATGAAGGTAGAAGTTATCCTGCACTTAATCCAGATGCGAATGGCAATGCATGGTTCATCAGAACCTTAAAAGAAGTACAAACTGCAGATGAAGAAATTTTAAAGTTAAAAGAGATAAATGTAAAGAATGAGGCGGTTGTAAACACCTCAAAATTTGAGAACATAAACAGGTTTAATTTTAGGATTGATTCTACTGATATAATTACTTTAACTGACTACGAACCCAATCATTTATCATATTCAAGTGTGAATAAAAATGCCGGCATTGCTGTCTTTTCAGAAATGTATTATCCCAGCGGATGGAATGCCTATATTGACGGTAAAGTTGTAGATCACTTTAAAGTAAACTATGTACTTCGTGCTTTAAGAGTACCTGCTGGAAATCATACCATTGATTTTAAGTTTGAACCAGAGGTTGTTAAAACGGGAAGTAGTATTACCCTAGCGAGTTCTATTTTATTAGGATTGATTGTTCTTGGGGGAATTGGTTTTAGCTTTTGGCGCTCAAGAAAAGTTGAAAAATCAGAGAAATAATGCAAAAAGTGTTGGTCATCACATATTATTGGCCACCTGCGGGTGGGCCGGGTGTTCAGCGCTGGTTAAAATTCGTAAAATATCTTCGAGATTTTGACATAGAACCAATTGTTTACATTCCTGAAAATCCAAATTATCCAATCACTGATGTATCCTTAATAAAGGATGTTCCTAAGGGGTTGAAGATATATTCTCTTCCTATAAAAGAACCTTCAAGATGGGTTCAGTTATTTGCATCTGCAAAAAGTAAAAGAATTAGTTCAGGTATCATAAAAAACAAAAATCAATCTTTCTTAGAGAAGGTTTTACTTTGGGTGCGTGGTAATTTATTTATTCCTGATGCTAGAAAATACTGGGTTAAGCCTTCGGTAAAATATTTGACAAAAATTATTGATAATGAGTTAGTTTCAAAGATTATTACAACAGGACCTCCACATAGTGTTCATTTGATTGGTAAGCAATTAAAGAAAAATAATAATCTTAAATGGATCGCTGATTTTAGAGATCCATGGACAACCATTGGCTATCATGAAAAACTTAAATTAAGTAGTTTTGCTAGAAAAAAGCATATACAATTAGAATATGAAGTTTTAAATCAGGCTGATGCAATTTTGGTAACAAGTAAGGCGACCAAAAGAGAGTTTAGTTCGCTTACCAAAACACCTATTCATTGTATTACTAATGGTTTCGACGGAAGGTATTCGAACGAAACAGAATTAGATAAGAAATTTACTATTTCACATATTGGATCACTATTATCAGGTCGAAACCCTAGTAATTTATGGACGGTTTTGAAAGAATTAGTGCGAGAAAATGAAGTTTTTAAAGAATTCTTTGAATTGAAATTAGTTGGAGTAATTAGTAAAGATGTATTTGATAATATCAAAGGGCATGGTTTAGAACCATACATAAAATCTATTGACTATTTATCACATAAAGATGCTGTGCAGCTGCAACGACAATCACAAGTGCTACTTTTAGTTGAAATCGATTCTGAAGAAACGAAAGAGATAGTACCCGGAAAAATATTTGAATACTTCGCTGCTAAACGACCTATTTTGGCTATTGGGCCTGAAGATTGGGAGGTAGCGTCTATGATTTCAGAAACCCAATCAGGTCGAGTTTTCAACTATTCAGAATCTTCAGATTTAAAAGAAGTCATACTTTCTTGGTTTGCTGAATATCAAAAAGGAACTTTAAACATTGAATCAACCAATATTGATCAATATAGCAGAAAAAAACTTACCCGCAAACTTTCAGAAGTTCTCTAATGGGAATAGTACTTAAACAATCATTAAATAATACAATTATAACCTATATTGGATTTGGTATTGGTGCCTTAAATACGCTGTTTTTATACACCTATTTGCTGTCGGCTGAATTTTACGGTTTGGTTACTGTTATTTTATCAGCTGCAGCTGTTTTAATGCCTATATTGGCTTTTGGTGTACCCAATACTTTGGTTCGATTTTTTAGTAGTTATACAGCTTCAAAAGAGTTGAACGGCTTTTTAACTTTGATGCTAATTTTACCACTTGGTTTGATTATTCCGTTAGGGGCGATTAGTTATTTTGCCTACGACACCATTGGCGGTTTTTTATCACAAAAGAACCCGATTGTAAAAGACTACCTGTGGTATGTGTTTCTCATCGCATTTTCTTTGGCGTATTTTGAAATATTTTATGCCTGGGCAAAAGTTCATTTAAAATCAGTTTTCGGTAATTTCATGAAAGAGGTTTTTGTACGAGCCGGAACTACGGTTTTATTGATTCTTCTGTATTTTAAGATACTCACAATTGATTCATTTCTTATAGGTTTGGTAATTTTAAGTCTGCTTAGAACGGTGGTTATGAAGCTTTACGCTTTTAAAATTAGAAGACCAAATTTGGAGTTTAAATTCCCGAAAAACGCAAAAAGTGTTTTAATTTATTCAAGCTTTATTATCCTTGGAGCCTCCGTAGCCGTTGTGTTACTTGAGATTGACAAGGTAATGATCAATCAATTTTTGAAGATTGAGAATGTCGCTTATTATGGAGTAGCAACCTATATCGCCATGGTCATCATTGTACCCTCAAGAAGTATGCACCAAATCACCTACCCTTTAACCGCTGAATTAATGAACAACAACAACATGAGGGGTTTGAAAAACCTCTATCAAAAAAGCTCACTAACTTTATTTATAGCTTCAGGCCTCATATTTATTCTCATCATTACCAATATTCATCAGTTGTATCTACTCATGCCAGCATCATATCGAGGAGGCTTTTATGTTGTTTTTGTTGTTGGGTTAATTAAAATGTATGATTCTGTTTTGGGCAATAACAATTCAATTTTATTTAATTCTAAATATTACAAATCAATTTTAGTATTGGGTGTTATTTTGGCTGTATGCACGATAGTTTTTAACCTTTGGCTCATACCCAAATTCGGCATCGAAGGTGCAGCGATTGCAAGTTTTACGGCATTTTTCATATACAATACCTTAAAACTGATTTACGTAAAAATGAAATTTAATATGCTTCCGTTTACCAAAAGTTCATTAAGTGTTTTGGGGATTATCATACTTGTTGGTTTTGGTTTTTATGTTTTAAATTTTTCATTTCATCCGTTAATAAATATCATTTTAAAAGCACTCCTAACTGCGGGATTTTACATTTTAATTTTACACTATTTCAAAGTCTCGGAAGATTTAAGTGCTTTCTTAAGAAAATTGACAAAAAAGTAGTAATTTAAAACTTTGTTAAATTGTTGATTTTCAAAAGGTATTCAGTGAATTTCATTATAATTTAGCAGTTGTATTTTTATGAAAAAGGTACTTTAACGAAGAATACGAAACAATGACCGATAATCATCGATTTTATTGGGTATTCAAGATATATTTGTTGTATTAAAAAGAATTGCTTGCTAAAGAGAATTACTATTTTTTTATGAAAACCCTCAAATCGCTCAAGTTTCTTCATTTGTATGCTTTATTCTTGTTTGGCTCAACACTATGGGTTCAAGCAAATGATAGTGCAACAATTTTTAGTGTTGAGAAAAATAAGACTACACACGAAAATTTTCAATCAAATACTGGAAATGCAATCGTCACAGGAGAACTTAGGCAATACCATAAGTTAATTTTAACTTGGGATGCAGGGGTAAGCTATTCAGAATCAGATGTAACTTTTAGAGATAACAGACTTAACGTTACGTTTGAAAGTCCGTCAGGAAAAATTTATGTAGTTCCAGGTTTTTTTGCCGCTGACGGTAACGCCAAAGATACGGGTGCAAGTAATGGTACAATGTGGCGATGTCTTTTTAATCCGTTAGAAAAAGGAACTTGGACCTATACTGCTTCTTTTAGAAATGGAGTTGATATAGCGGTAAGTCAAAATCCGACAGCAGGAACAGCAGTTGCTCCAATTGATGGCGATTCAGGAACTTTTGAAATTAGTGGAACCGACAAAACAGGAAAAGACTTTAGGAGTAAAGGAAAGTTACAATATGTTGGCGAACACTTTCAAAGATGGTCTAATGGGGAGTACTTCCTAAAGATAGGTTCTAATTCACCAGAAAATCTTTTTGAATACAACGATTTTGATAATTACAATTCCGAAGCATTTTCAAGATCTTATGATACTCATTTTGCCGATTGGAACGCCGGAGACCCTACTTGGAAAGGCGGAAAAGGGAAAGCCTTAATCGGAATAATAAATTATTTAAGTGGAAAAGGTATCAATTCTCAATATTTTGTCATGCATCGAAAAGGGGATCGCTCATCGGTTTGGGTAAATCCTCCCTCTAGTTATTATTCATATGACGTTTCTAAATTGGGTCAGTTTGGGGTTGTTTTTGATTACATGATGGAAAAAGGTATGATGGCTCATATTGTTTTGAGTGAAAGTACCAATCAATCTTTTTTTGAAACAGATGTACCTTCTGGTGATCCAATGTTTTCTGATGCTCGAAAAATATACATGAGAGAGCTTGTTGCTCGCTTTGGGTATTTGAATGCTGTTACCTGGAATGTGGGTGAAGAGAATGGTTGGGATCGCCAAAGTACTTTTGCCGGTATATCGGGTAGAGCCTTAACCACGCAACAGCAACTTGATTTTGCGGCCTATGTTGATGGCCTTGCTTACTATGATGATGGCATAGTTATTCATAATGGGCCTTCACATGACGCCTCGATTTTTGACGAACTTCAAGGAGTTAACTCCTATACTGGTATTTCTATGCAAGGTGTTTTTACTGATGGATCTTTTGAAAGAGCCAAGTTAAATACGCAACAATATAGAAACGAATCTACCATTGCAGGTAAAAAGTGGGTCATTGGATATGATGAAGCTTTTGCCTTTAACTCGGTAGAAGGTCAAGATCGAGTTTTTAGAGAACGAACCTTATGGCCAGCGTTTACTGCAGGTGCTGCAGGTGTAGAGCATTACGCTACCGGAGGGCTTGATATTTTGCAGGAAGATATGCGTCTTTACGATGACTTTTTTGAAGATATGAAGCATGCCTATGACTTCTTTCAAGATAATAATCTTCCGTTTCAAGATATGTATAATCAAGATGGCTTGGTTGAATTTGGTTGGTGTTTTGGTGAAGAATTTGACAATTATGTGGTTTACGCACGAGGTATTGAATTAGGAACAACCACTATTGATTTGATTGGGGATTATGAGATTAAATGGTTTAACCCAAGAACAGGAGGAGAGTTAGTTGATGGTAGTATTACCAATTTATCAGTAGGAAATAATCAAAATATAGGTGTTCCGCCAACTGAAACAGATCTTGATTGGGTTGCTTTAATTCGTAGTACCAATCAAGGTCCGGTAAGCGTTACGGGTGTTGATTTACAGCCAAATTCTATAAACGTTGGTGTTGGGTTGTCTTTTCCATTGCAAGTAACGGTTGAGCCAGCGAATGCTGACGATAAAGGAGTATCCTATGTGTCTTCAGATCCAAATATAGTTTCTGTAACACCAGATGGTGTGATAACAGCCGTAGTTGTTGGTCAAGCAACCATAACAGTAACTACCAATGATGGTGGATTTACTGATCAAACCATTGTTACCGTTGTTAATGAAGCAAGTACTTGCGAAGCCACAGGATTCTTATTGATGGAAAAATACAATGATATTCCAGGAACTCGTATTTATGAATTAATCACTGCCCCAAATTATCCTGACAATCCCTCGGAAGTTTTTGAAATAGAGACATGGGAAATTCCGGAACGCGCAGGCGATAATTATGGTGTTCGTTTGAGTGGCTTTCTCTGTGTTCCTGAAACCGGACTCTACACCTTTTGGATTGCGGGTGATGATAATGTTGAGTTGAATTTGAGCCCAGATGAACAACCAGAAAATGTACAAACTATAGCCTTTCATGATTCTTTTACAGACTCGCGTGAATGGAATAAATTTACAACACAACGTTCTTTTCAAATACCCTTACAGCAAGGTCAAATACATTACATAGAAGCCTTAATGAAGGAAGGTGGTTTTGGAGACTTCTTAGCTGTTGGTTGGCGAAAACCAAGTGATGGTCAAGGTAATGAACCGGCTGAAATAATGCCAGGATCGGTAATGTCAATAGATATTAGTATTGCTGTAAGTGGTGTTTCAATTGAAGAAAATTTAGAAATTGAACAATTTGAAGAAGCGCAATTAACCCCTAATGTATTTCCATCCAATGCTGATGATTTATCAGTAAATTGGTCTTCAAGTAATGAATCAATAGTTACAGTTGATGAGAACGGTATTATTACAGGATTAAATCCTGGTGAAGCTACAATAACTGTAACAACCAATGACGGTGGTTTTACTGATGAAATTGTAGTTACGGTAATTGAAGTAATTATTGATGTAAGCGGAATTATTGTAGATCCCACGGCAGTTGAGCTAAATATTGGAGACGTATTTCAAGCCACAGCAACGGTTGCGCCAAGTAACGCCACAAACGCTGCTTTTGAATGGGTGTCTTTGAATAGAGATATTGCAACAGTTGATGGCGAAGGAGTAATTACAGCAAAGGCAGATGGCGAAGTAATCATACAAGCAGTAACCGCAGATGGTGGATTTGTTGGAGAAATTGTTGTTACCGTGACTTCGTTGTCGGTCACGAGTATTGTGGTTCCTGAAACTTCTCTTGAAATTTATGAAAATACGTCGAGAACATTATCATACCAAATAGAACCTGAAAATGCAACGAATCAAGAAGTGGTATGGTCAAGTGATGATAGTAGTATTGTTTCAGTAACGCCTGAAGGATTAATAACTGCAAATGCAGTAGGCGAAACCGTTGTCACTGTAACTTCTTTAGATTCTGGAGTATTTGCCAGCATTACTATAACTGTACTACCCGTTTTTGTTACTGGTATAGAAATTGATCAAAACGCAGTTGAAATTAATGTGGATGAAGCAATAGTCTTAGTGGCTCAAGTCATACCAGCAAATGCAGGAAATCCTGAAATATTGTGGGCAAGTTCAGACCCCACCATTGCAACGGTTGATGAACAAGGTAATGTTATTGGTGTATCGCCGGGTATAACCACAATTAGTGCAACCTCTGATGAAGGTGGTTTTGTTGCCACAACTATGGTCACGGTTTTACCAACACTTGTTGTCGGTATTAGTTTAGATCCTTCAACCGTAGATATACCTATTGATGAAACAACCCAGTTAATTTCGCAAATAGTACCTTCAAATGCAACGAACACAGCAGTAACTTGGTCTAGTTCTGATCCTAGTATAGTTGCAGTTGATGATGAAGGAAATATAGTTGGACTGACTATTGGCACTGCCATTGTGAGTGTTACTTCGGTTGATGGTAATTTTGTAGCAACTACTACCGTAAATGTTTTACCAATAAATGTTTCGGGCATTACCTTTGATATAAGCGAGACTACCATTGAAGTTAATCAAGAACAACAAATTTTTGCTCAAATAGAACCTTCAAATGCTAGTGACCAATCATTAGTTTGGTCAAGTGATGATCCGAATGTGGTTACAGTTGATTCAGAAGGAAACTTATTAGGTATTGCAATTGGCGTAACAACGATTACAGTAACATCAAATGACGGTGGTTTTAGTGCTCAAATTACAGTTACGGTAGTTGAAGAATTTATTGAGGTTGTAGGTTTTTCAATAAGCCCCACAGAAGAAGAAATTTTTGTTGGAGCTGAATTACAAATTATTGAAGACATTCAACCGGCAAATGCCTCCAATCAATCAATCATATGGTCGAGTGAAAACCCCGAAATTGCTTCGGTAAGTTCAAAAGGAACCCTTCTAGGAGTGACCCCAGGTACTGTGGTTATTACCGCAACAACGGTAGATGGTGGTTTTGTTGCCCAAACAGTTATAACGGTACTTGAACTACCACCTAGTATTTCAGGTCTACTTTTAGAGTATAATAGTGTAAGTGTTGAAGTTGGGCAGTCAATAACCTTAATTCCTACGGTAACGCCAGCAAATTTTGAAAACCTTAATTTGATATGGTCTTCGGGCGACCCATCAATTTTAACAGTTGATGAAAACGGTAATATTTTGGGTATTTCTGAAGGGACAACCACGATAAGGGTAGAAACAGTAGATGGTGCTTTCTTTTCTGAAATAGATGTTAATGTTTTTGAAATTCAGATATTATCGATTTATCCTAATCCTGCTGAAGATTTTATAGTGGTAACAGGAGTAGATGAATTAATTTTTGTATCCATTTATTCGTCTAGCGGACAGATTTTAAAACGGATAAGAACTGAACTAGGAGGAACGATTATTGATATATCAAATCTTCCACCAGGAATTTATTTCATTGGTCTAGATCAAGGTAAAAAAATTCCTTTTATAAAAAGATAGTACGCCTTCCGTACGTTTCCTTGCGTAAATTAAGTAGGACCATTTATATGATAACTTTATAATCAACGTTTTGTAATTGTTTAAAACCAAAAACTAAACTACAATAATGAGTGCAAAAAACCCTCGAAATAGCTCTCTTTTATTTTGGTTGATTCTAGTTGCTTTTCCTGCAACTATATCAGCCAATAATAGTATTTTAAATGGTTTAACTGCAGAGAAAAATATAGCCTTTGAAAATAAATCTGCTGTTGATTTGGCTGTTATTGACGGGGAGTTGAGAAGATATCATAAAATCAGTTTAACTTGGAATTCTGCCAGTAGCTTTTCTGAAACAGATATAACTTTTAAAGATTTCAGACTTAACGTAACGTTTACAAGTCCTACAGGTAAAGTATTTATAGTACCCGGATTCTTTGCGGCTGATGGAAATGCCAAAGAAACTAGTGCCGTTGCAGGAACGAAATGGCGATGTAATTTTACACCGCTAGAAACAGGAATATGGACCTACAGTGCATCTTTTAGAACTGGGTCAATGATTGCAGCTAGTTTCGATGCCACATCGGGCACTCCAGTTGCTCCTATTGATGGCGATACAGGTACATTTAGTATAGCTGAAACGAACAAATCAGGTATTGATTTAAGAAGCAAAGGAAAATTAGAATATGTTGGAGAGCATTTTCAACGATGGACAAATGGAGAATATTTTATGAAAATTGGTTCAGATTCTCCTGAGGTATTACTCGAGTATAATGATATAGATGACTATGATGGTGTGAATCATCCGAGGGAATATCTAAACCATCTCAATGATTGGAACCCTGGCGATCCAACATGGCAAGGAGATAAAGGTAAAGGCTTAATTGGGATTATCAATTATTTGAGTAATAAAGGAATCAATTCTCAGTATTTTGTTTTACATCGACAACATGAGAGAAGTTCTCCTTTTTCTGACCCTCCAAATAGTTACTTTTCTTTTGATGTATCTAGAATGGGTCAATGGGAAGTGGTATTTGATCATATGGTAACCAAGGGTATGAATGTACATTTGGTTTTGTCTGAAAGTACCAATCAATCTTTTTTTGAAACTCATGTACCTTCAGGAGACCCCTTATTTTCAGATGCTCGAAAAATATATTTCCGAGAAATAGTTGCACGATTTGGATATTTAAATGGAGTGACATGGAATATTGGTGAAGAAAATGGTTGGGATAGACAAAATACTTTTGGAGGAATAGCAGGAAGAGCGTTAACCACACAACAGCAGCTTAATTTTACGGCCTATTTAGATGGCTTAGCGTATTATAATGACCACATTACTGTGCATAATGGTCATGCGAACGATCCGGGTATCTATGATTACCTACAAGGTAATAATTCAATTACCGGAACATCAATGCAGGGTGTTCTAAAAAATGAAGAAAGGGGAAAAGAGACCACACAACAACTACGTGTAGAATCAGCGGAGTCAGGTAAAAAATGGGTAATTTATTATGATGAAGCATGGAATGGAAATGATTTGGGGTTGACCAATTTCAGAAGAAATGTGGTATGGGCGGCTTTTACTGCAGGTGCAGCAGGTATTGAACACTATGCAACGAGTGGACTCGATGTTTCACTTCAAGATTTAAGATTCTATGATGAGTATTATACCCAAATGCGGCATGCCTATGATTTCTATCATGATAATAATCTTCCTTTTCATCAAATGTATAATCAAGATGAATTGGTTGAAAATGCGTGGGCACATGGTATCAATGGCGATAATTATGTTGTTTATGTAGAAACTAATAATGCAGGATCAACTACCATGCGTTTACTGGGCGATTATGAAATAAAATGGTTTGATCCTAGATTAGGTGGTGCACTGCAAGATGGATCTATAACCAATGTATCTGCTGGCGATGCTGTAAACATTGGTTTACCTCCAACAGATACTAATTTAGATTGGGTAGCTTTGATAAGAACCGATCCTAATAACGGGCCCATAAATGTAACAGGTGTAACTGTCGAACCTGAATTTATAGAATTAGGTGTAGGAAGCTCTTATGATATAAGACCACAAGTTATACCCGCTAATGCCGATAATTTAGATTTAGTTTGGTCTTCGAGTGATACTTCAATTGTGACCGTTGATAACCAAGGAAATATATTGGCAATTGGTCCAGGAAATGCAATTGTTACGGTTACTACAGTTGATGGTGGTCATATGGCTTTAACCAACATTAGTGTTATTGAAAGCACAAATTTTTGTGAAGCTTCAGGCACAATTTTAATGGAACGTTATGATAATGTACCAGGTTTTCATATTAGTGATTTATTTGCTTCGCCCAACTATCCTGATAACCCAACCATAACCCAAGAGTTAACAGAATTTAAAATACCAACACGAGCTGGGGATCAATATGGCGCTAGAGTAAGTGGATTTTTATGTGCACCTGAAACAGGACTATATACTTTTTGGATTGCAGGTGATGATCGTGCTGAGCTTAAATTAAGCACTGATGATAATGCTCTAAATGCAACTATTATTGCATTTAATGATATTTTCACAGGTGAAAGAGAATGGAATAAAAGGGCAACACAAAAATCAGTTGAAATTCAATTAAGGCAGGGTGATCGCTATTATATAGAGGCTGTGATGAAAGAGGGGTCAGGTGGTGATCATATGACTGTTGGTTGGCGAAAACCTAGTGATAGGTTTGGTGAAGTACCTAAAGAAGTGATTCCAGGAAATGTTTTGTCGCCAAACGTAAATATTGCAGTTACAGGTATAGCCGTTAATCCTGAGCAAATTGAAATCGAAATAGGAGAAACTGCTCAACTGATTAAAGAAGTAACTCCTTCTTTTGCATCAAATAATAATGTGATATGGACTTCAAATAATACGTCATTGGTTACAGTTGATGAATTTGGTAATATTGAGGGTATAGCGACAGGAACAGCCACTATTACCGCAACCACAGTTGATGGAAATTTTAGCGATGAGACAATAGTTACCGTTGCAGAATCTATTATTTCAGTTACAGGGATAACCTTAGGAACCCAATCTGAGGATATAGTTATTGGCGAAATTCTTGATTTAGCTGAAACGATATCTCCTTCAAATGCATCCAATCAATCAGTAGTGTGGACATCTAGTGACCCCACAATTGTAACTGTCGATACAGATGGAACTATTACAGGAATATCCGAAGGAACAGCCACTATTACCGCAACCACAGTTGATGGAAATTTTAGTGATGAGACTACAGTTACCGTTACAGAACCAATTATTTCAGTTACAGGGATAACCTTAGGGACGCAATCTGAGGATATAGTTATTGGCGAAATTCTTGATTTAACAGAAACGATATCGCCTTCAAATGCATCCAATCAATCAGTAGTGTGGACATCTAGTGACCCCACAATTGTAACTGTCGATACAGATGGAACTATTACAGGAATATCCGAAGGAACAGCCACTATTACCGCAACCACAGTTGATGGAAATTTTAGTGATGAGACTACAGTTACCGTTACAGAACCAATTATTTCAGTTACAGGGATAACCTTAGGGACGCAAACTGAGGATATAGTTATTGGCGAAATTCTTGATTTAACAGAAACGATATCCCCTTCAAATGCATCCAATCAATCAGTAGTGTGGACGTCTAGTGACCCCACAATTGTAACTGTTGATTCGGATGGAACTATTACAGGAATATCCGAAGGAACAGCCACTATTACCGTAACCACTGCAGATGGTAGTTTTAGTGCGGAGACAATAGTAGGTGTAACAGAACCTATTATTTTGGTTACCGGAGTAACTCTTGACAAATCGAATATAGTTCTTGATATTAATGAGCTAGCTGTTTTAGTGGCAATGGTTCAACCAAATAATGCCACTGAGCAGGAGGTAATTTGGTCTTCAAGCGATCCAACTATTGCCACGGTTGATTCCGACGGTAATGTACTAGCATTAATGCTAGGGACAGCTACAATCACAGCAACAACGCTAGATGGCGGACATGCGGCAGAAGCTACTGTAGTTGTCTCTGAAAATATTATCAATGTGATAAATATTTCTATTGATCCCTTATCAGTGACCTTAGATGAAGGAGATTTACAGCAATTAAATGCCACCATTGAACCTGCCAATGCAACAAATCAATCAATTTCATGGACTTCAGATGATGCTTCAATTGTAAGTGTAAATTCTGACGGATTAATAATGGGCTTACAAGCGGGTTCTACCCAAGTTAATGCAATTTCTGACGATGGTAGTTTTGTGGCAACAGTCACGGTTACTGTAAATGCTGTTTTTGTAGCGGTAACAGGAGTTTCATTAAATCAATCATCAATTGTTCTAGAGGTAGGTGAAATAAATCAAATAATTGCATCAATTGAACCGGCAAATGCTTCAAATAGCGGTATTACCTGGATAAGTTTGAATGAAACCATTGCCAGTGTTGATCAAGAAGGAAACATAGTTGGTTTAGCTACAGGTACCACTGTTATATCGGCGGAAACTGCTGATGGTTCCTTTCGTGCTGAGGTAACCGTTGAAGTACTAGATGAAAATGCTTCAGTGGTTGAAGTTTCACACATTGCATTTGATTTTGATAGTATTGATTTAGAAATAGGAGAGTCCTTCCTATTAAATCCTACATTTTCGCCTGCAAATGCTCAAGAACCTACTATAATTTGGACCACAGCAGATAATACTATTGTTCAGGTTAATCCAAATGGTAGCATTACCGGACTAGCAGTAGGAACATCAGTAATAAAAGGAATCACTGAAAACGGTTTAAGTGTTGAATTGACGGTTAACGTCTTGGCAGATGAGATATTGATGGTGTATCCGAATCCTGCTGAAGATTATATAATTGTAACCGGGGTTAGTGATTTGATTTTTCTTTCAATTTATACTTCTAATGGTCAGCTTTTAAATCGTGTTAGAACAAGTGAAGGAGGAACTCGCATCAGCGTAAAGTTTTTACCACCGGGCGTTTATTTGTTGGGTCTTGATAATGGTAGGAAAGTTGCCTTTGTAAAGCAATAGAAATATTCTCTGAGCAAAGAAAAACCCCGCAATGAAAAGCTTCATCACGGGGTTAAACAACTAACCAACCTAAAAACTATCTTACAATCTTGCTCTGCTACTTCTTGATGATCCGCTTCTAGAGCTCGAATTTCTATTTGACCTTGTCGTGCTTGTTGAACTTCTTTTCGAAGTTGTGCTTCTGTTTGAAGCTGTGCTTCTATTAGAAGTTGTTCTTCTGTTCACGACGCTAGTATTTCTTGGCGTTCTTGATACAGTACGTTTAGTAACCGTTGTACGACTAGGCGTTCTTTTAGTAACTGAACGTTGTGGAGTTCTTTTTGTTACCGTAGACCTTGTAACTGTTCTACCATTAGCTTGTGTACGTCTTACAGTACTACCATTTCTATTAGGTGTTGTAGTAGAACTAGTTCTATTGGTGGGTCTGTTTACCCTATTGTTACGTACAACCGTATTCGTTTTTCTACCAACATTTCGGTTACTTCTCACATTATTCTTGCGTAAGGAAACTCTTCTATCATTCTTATAAATTACCGCACGATCTCTACGTACATTGTTGTTTCTATAGGTTTTACCAATGTTTGCATATGTATTCCGTCTATTAAATCTATACGGGGTATAATAGGTATACCTAAAAGGCGTATAAAATCTTCTATAAGGATTTCTGTTTACTAAACAAAAGTTTAACGCTGGTCTCGAAAACAATCTATGAAACGGTCGGTAAACATAGTTCCTGTTGTATACATTTATGAAACCAGTGTGGTAATCATAAAAACCTCTATTGTTATAGTAAACAAACATATTTCCTAGTCTGCGCACACGTCCGTTACGGTATCCAATATCTACACTTCCAATTGTTGAAACACGACCATAATTGTCATAATAAACTGGAATGTTTTCTACTTGTATCACAGCACCATAATCATCATACTGTGCGTAAGGACTATAATCAAATCCTGAATTAAAAGTTACATTTCTGTTACGATTTCTAATTCTATTATTGATGTAAAAATCGAATTCTCCATCTGGGTAGACCGCAAATGAAATACCGTTCTCTTCAAAAATGAAAGAGTTGTTGTATCGATAAGTATTGCGCTCTGCAACCTTATCATCAGCTTTAATAGCGAAGGCAGCTGTAGTACCTAAAATTATCGCCATAATAAAGAGTTTAAAATTTCTCATGATATAAGGTTTTAAATTCTGAATGCAACTATTTACATTCGATATATAGATACCAAACAGCATGCCAAAAATTATAAGTAATTGATATTCAACATCTTAAATTAAGTGTAAAAAGAGAAAATTAATTGAGGGAGTAGTATTTTATCCTAATTTATACTTGAGATAGCGTGCAGTTAGTGATGTTTTACTTTTAATTATTTCTTCAGGCGTACCGCATGTAATTAGGTTACCACCCTTTTCTCCGCCTTCTAAACCAAGGTCGATTACATGGTCAGCACATTTAATTAATTCAATATTATGCTCAATGACTATAATCGAATGGCCTTTAGAAATTAGAGCGTTAAAGGATTTTAAAAGTTTTTTGATATCATGAAAATGTAAACCTGTAGTGGGCTCGTCAAAAATAAATAAGGCTTTGTCTTTAGTATTGCCTTTTACCAAGAAAGATGCTAATTTGATTCTTTGAGCTTCGCCACCAGAAAGGGTTGAAGAAGACTGACCTAAAGTCACATAACCCAAACCAACATCTTGCAGTGGCTTCAATTTTTTAACCAATTTTAGCTGTTCTCCTTTTTCAAAGAATAAAATAGCATCATCAATGGTCATATTAAGAATCGCATCAATTGAGGCATTATTAAAGGTAACTTCAAGTACTTCTTTCTTGAAACGCTTTCCTTTACAGGTGTCACACTCCAAATGTACATCGGCCATAAATTGCATCTCAACAGTAATTTGACCATCTCCTTTGCATTTTTCACAACGACCCCCATCTACATTAAAAGAAAAGTGTTTCGCCTGATAATTTCTAATTTTACTTAATCTCTGCGAAGCGAATAGACTTCGAATATCATCATATGCTTTGATATATGTCACAGGATTTGACCTTGACGACCTTCCAATAGGATTCTGATCAACAAATTCTACATGCTTTAGAAAATCATATGAACCATGCACTGAAGTAAATTGTACTGCTTTTTCGCCATAACCACCAACTTCTTTAAGTATAATAGGATATAGCAGTTTTTTGACAAGTGTACTTTTGCCACTACCAGACACCCCGGTAATCATGGTAAGCATATTCAAAGGAAATTTTACATCAATATTTTTTAAATTGTTTTCACGAGCCCCTTTTATTTCAATGAAATTATTAGATGTTCTACGTTCTTTTGGAACCTCAATTTCTTTTGTTCCATTCAAATAATTTGCCGTTAATGAATTTGATCTTAGTAGATTTTTAAAAGAACCGGTAGCAACGACTTCGCCTCCGTGAGTACCTGCTTCAGGCCCTATGTCAATTACTTCATCAGCTGCTTTCATAATATCTTCATCATGCTCAACAACAATAACCGTATTGCCTAAATCTCTTAATGATAAAAGCACTTCAATTAGATTTTCAGTGTCTTTTGGGTGTAAACCAATACTCGGTTCATCAAGAATGTACATTGACCCGACCAAACTACTACCCAATGAAGTTGCCAAATTAATACGTTGACTTTCACCACCTGATAATGAATTTGATCTTCTATTTAAGGTTAAATAACTTAAACCTACTTTATCTAAAAACCCCAATCGGGTATTAATTTCTTTGAATAGGCGAGAGGCTATTTTTGAATCATGTGAGCTTAACTCAATGGTATTGAAAAATTGAATTAATTGATCAATAGGTAATTCGACCAAATCATTAATTGATTTACCAGCCACTTTCACATAATTTGTTTCTGCTTTTAACCGCTTTCCGTTACAGTTATTACACCGAGTTTTACCGCGATATCTTGAAAGCATGACTCTATTTTGAATTTTATAGCTTTTTTCTTCAAGTTTTGCAAAAAAATGATAGAGTCCTTTAAAAAAGGAATTTCCATCCCAAACCAATTGCTTCTGTTCTGAAGTTAATTCAAACCAGGGTTTGTGTATTGGAAAATTGAATTTGTATGCAGAATTTACAAGGGCATCTCTAAATTTCCCCATGCTATCACCCCGCCAAGGAAAAATTGCATTTTCATACACTGATAAGGCTGTATTGGGTATTACCAAATCTTCATCAATACCAATAACATCGCCATATCCTTCACATTTTGGGCAAGCCCCGTACGGATTATTAAAACTAAAGAGATGAACATTAGGTTCGAGAAAAGACATTCCGTCTAACTCAAATTTAGTACTAAAAAATGTTTGTTTTCCTGTTGCAAGATGTTCTATGATACATTGCCCTTTTCCTTCAAAAAAGGCCGTATCAACAGCGTTTGCTAAACGATTATAAAAATCTTCATCATCTTTTGTTATGATTCGATCAATAACTAAATCAAAATTTCTTCCAATGTCTTTTGAGACTTCATCAATGCGAACTACTTCATTATTAAATTTCAAACGTGCAAAACCCTGCTTTGAAAAGAGTGCCAATGATTTTTGAATATCGTGCTCAGGTTTGATATGAATTGGGGCTAAAAGTAAAAGCTTTGTATTATCATCAAAACATTTTACATGGTTTACAACATCAGTGACCGTATTTTTTTTTACTTCTTGGTTTGAAATGGGCGAAATGGTTTTACCAATGCGCGCAAATAAAAGTTTTAGATAATCATATATTTCAGTGGTGGTGCCCACTGTAGATCTCGGGTTTGTTGAATTAACTTTTTGTTCAATGGCTATAGCTGGCGCAATACCTTTAATATAGTCAACTTTAGGTTTGTTGAGTTTACCTAAAAACTGTCTTGCATAAGAAGAAAGACTTTCTACATAGCGTCTTTGTCCTTCGGCGTATAGGGTGTCAAAGGCTAAACTCGATTTTCCTGATCCTGATAGTCCGGTAATAACCACTAATTTATTTCTCGGAATGACAACATCAATATTTTTTAAATTGTGCAGTTTCGCACCTTTAATAATGATGTTTTCTTTAGGATTTATTTCACGTAAATTAGCCATATTCTTCAAGCGAACCGCGAAGATACAATAAGCACATTTTAAACGCCAATTTTGAGAGGTTCGCTTTATTGGATTAAAAAATCTGCATCTAAAATTCTATAAATAGTAAAATATTTTTCTATATTTGCCGGTAGTTAAAACACAAAAAGCCTATAGCGACAACATTACTTTTTTAAATAGTTAGAATACCCACAAACCTTTTTCAATGAAAAAGGACACTGTTTTTAACCAAAAAAGTAATCGTTATGAAAGGACAAATTCCAGATTCTATTCTTATTACAAATTACATTGCAGGAGACGAACGTGCTCTTGAATCTCTTGTTAACAGGCATAATCAGCGCATTAGTAGTTTTATTTATTCTAAGGTAAATGACCGAGGAATTACTGAAGACATTTTTCAAGATACTTTTATTAAAGTTATACGCACCCTTAAAAGAGGTGCTTATAATGAAGAAGGTAAGTTCTTGCCATGGGTAATGCGAATTGCTCATAATTTGATTATTGACCATTTTAGAAAAAGTAGAAGAATGCCCATGTATGATCTTTCAGATGGGTATAATGTATTTTCTATAATGGGCGATGAAGAATTAAATGCTGAAGGAAGAATTATTAAGGATCAAATTGATGCTGACCTTTCAGAACTAATAAAACAATTACCTGAAGATCAAAAAGAAGTTCTTTATATGCGTATGTATAAGGATATGAGTTTTAAAGAGATTTCTGAGAACACAGGCGTAAGTATTAATACGGCTTTGGGGCGTATGCGCTATGCTTTGATTAATCTTAGAAAGATTATTAGTGAAAATGATATCGTTTTAACGAGCTAATTGCACCGTAGAACTAATTAACGAATAATTTGTAGTTAGGTCGAACGGTTTCATTATATTTATCTAAGGTGGCGTTTTACTAGTGAAACAAAACCTTAATAAGTATGGAAAAAATTTACAATAACAATACAGTACAATTAAAAGTAGTTAAAGCAAAGCCAGAAACTATTAGTTTCTTATTAAACTACTCGAAGTCTCTTGACATGATAAAAGCAAAAGAAATGCACTTCGAAACGCATAAAAATTAAAAATAAACGATTCTATATAGAAATCCTGACAAGAGAATTGTCAGGATTTTTTTTGTCTTCATTTTTGGATCAAAATTGACAACTGCCCATATCACATGGGGTTCAGCATATTATGACTTCATGATGTTAAAATATCGATGAACTGCACACTGATTCATTTCATTTGACAACGCTGTACGTTCTAAATTATTTCGTACAAATAATAAAAATGCAGTTTCACATCATAAACTAGCTGTTTGACAACAATGTTTTTTTGTCTACGCCTCTTATCAATAGTTTTATGTCATAGTTTAAAAATCACGGTTTGACAATCTATATAAATGATTAAGCAAAAATAACTACGATGGCCCGAAATGAAAATTCTAACAAGACGTCCCAAAGTCTGAAAAAAAAACCTACTAAAAAAATGGCTGTACCAATTGAAGATTCAGAACTTGTACGAGACTACATCAGTGGAGATGAGAAGGCACTCGAAGTTTTAATAAATAGACATAATCAACGAATTACCAGCTTTATTTATTCTAAAGTATTAGATAGAGATATCACAGAAGATATTTTTCAAGATACTTTTATTAAAGTAATTAAAACACTTAAGAAAGGTTCTTACAGTGAAGAAGGTAAATTTTTACCATGGGTAATGCGTATTGCTCATAACTTAATCATTGATCATTTTAGAAAGAATAAAAGAATGCCTAAGTTCGAAGGCAATGAAGATTTCAATATCTTCTCTGTTATTGGTGATGATAAGTTAAATGCTGAAAAACAGCTTATTAAAGATCAAATTGATTCTGATTTAAGAATTTTAATTGAAGAATTGCCAGATGATCAAAAAGAAGTTCTTTTAATGCGTATCTATAAAGATATGAGCTTTAAAGAAATATCTGAAAACACTGGTGTTAGTATAAACACTGCTTTAGGTAGAATGCGTTATGCTTTGATTAATTTGAGAAAAATCATTGAAAAAAATAATATTGTATTAACAAATTAATTTTCCTCTAAACAACGTTTGCAATAATTCTTATTTAGTTCCGTTATCCTATCATAACATGATGATAACAGAATATGGAAAAAATTTACACTGAAGATCAACATTATTGTGAAATTGCAAAAGCTTCTCCTGAAGCAATACGTTTTATTTTGAACTTTTCTCAAGTTTTAAAAATAACCAAGCATAGGCAATTTAACTTTGAAAGTATTTTAAATTAAAAAAGACCCGCTATTGGCGGGTCTTTTTACTTTTATAGTATTCTTGTAGCACCTTTTTTCTGCCTATTGTTTTTGTTATAATATCCTTTTCTAAATCCCATCCTCTTGCCGGAGAATATTCACGACCGTACCATATAATCTGCAAATGAAGATCGTTCCATAATTCCTTCGGAAATAATCTTTTGGCGTCTTTCTCGGTTTGCACAACATTTTTGCCGTTAGTAAATCCCCAACGATATAGTAATCTATGAATATGGGTATCAACAGGAAAAGCAGGAATTCCGAATGCTTGAGACACTACCACACTTGCTGTTTTATGACCTACTGCAGGAAATTCTTCTAACAATTCAATTTCTTTGGGTACCACGCCATCATATTTTTCAACCAACATTTGTGAGAGTCCGTGAATACCTTTTGCTTTCATGGGTGATAAACCGACAGGTTTAATTATTTCACGTATTTCATTTACCGTCAATTTTATCATGTCATAAGGGTTGTCGGCCTTTGCAAAAAGTAGCGGTGTAATTTTATTCACACGAACATCAGTGCTTTGTGTAGACATTAAGACCGCAATCAGCAATGTATATGGGTCTTTATGATCTAAGGGTACAGGAATTGTTGGATATAATTCTTGTAGTGTCTTAATGGTAAAATTTACCTTTTCTGATTTCGTCATTATAGTTTAACTTTACTAACAAATTATATAATTCGTATGAATACTTTAAAAGTAGGAGACAAGGTTCCTGAATTTACGTCAATAGATCAAGACGGCAATACTATTAAATTATCAGATTTTAAAGGCAAAAAATTAATTGTTTTTTTCTATCCGAAGGCAAGTACACCAGGTTGTACGGTTGAGGCCTGTAATTTAAGAGATAATTACAGTTCGTTTCAAGAACAAGGTTTTGAATTGTTAGGGGTAAGTGCCGATTCTACCAAGAGGCAGACTAATTTCAAAAATAAACACCAATTACCGTTTCCGTTATTGGCAGATGAAGACCATACTGTAATCAATACTTTTGGGGTTTGGGGACAAAAAAAGTTTATGGGTAAAACGTACGATGGTATTCACAGAATGACCTTCATGATTGATGAAAACGGACTTGTTTCAAAGGTTATTGAAAAAGTAAAAACAAAAGACCACGCTGCTCAATTGTTGCAGTAAAAAAACATTAGTTTTGAGAAAAAGCAATTTGATTTAATCTTTTTCTGACTCCTGTAATTTCTTAATAAACAGATTTTTACTTTTAATTATTTCAGCAATACCTTCAGGTAATTGTTTTTCCCAGCCCTTTTCATTATTGATGATTTTTTTAAGCACATCTCTTGAGAAAATATGCATAATTTCAGGGTCGTAATCAATAATATCCATGACCTTATTATTGTATTTAAAGAACTTGTATAATTCTTTCATACGTGGATGAACTTTCACATTATTACTGGTCATGATTTGTTCAGTCTCAGGATCTTTCATTGGGTAGAGGTACACCTGTAAATCTTTAAAGAACAATTTACCAAAGGCTTCAAGAATTCCGCCACTTAAATGCCGGTAATATTTTTCATCAAATACAGCAACTAAATTATTTACACCCATAGTTAAACCTATACGCGCTTTCGTATAATTATTGAAGTATTCAACCAATTTGTAATATTCTTGAAATTTAGAAATCATTACCGTGTGACCCAATGAGCACAGTAGTTCAGCACGATCCATAAAATCTTGCTCATCAATTTCTCCTGAAGCTTTTAAATTTGACAGCGTAATTTCAAAAATTACAATTGTCTTTTTTTCATCAACGGTTGAATCACGAACAAAAATATCATATGATTTCTGAAACATATCCATATTAACCTTAGTCACGGGTCTAAAACTTCCGCGTAAGGCAAGAATATTCTTTTTATAAAGAATTGCCGCTGGTAGCAGGTTATTGCCATCAGGGCCAAACATCACAGCATCAGTCATGTCATTTTTGATCAACTGCAAACTCATCAAACGATTATCTACATCCTTGAAATTAGGACCAGAAAAGTTGATCATATCTATTTCAATCGTATCTCTATCAATATGGTCATAGAGGTACTTCAACATTTTTTTAGGCTTGTGGTACTTGTAAAAAGCCCCATAAATAAGGTTTACCCCAAGAATACCTAAAGTTTCTTGCTGTAATCTCGCTTCATTTTGTTTGAAGCGAACGTGAATGATTATTTCATCAAATTCTTTTTGATCCGGATCTAATTGAAACCGAATACCTATCCATCCGTGACCTTTATATCGTTTTGAAAAATCAATAGTAGCTACAGTATTTGCATAACTAAAGAACAACCGTTCTGGGTGCGCTTCACGACTAATTCTTTCTTCCATCAAACGCATTTCATGAGCCAACATCGTTTTCAAACGTGCCTGGGTTACATAGCGCCCATCGTCTTCAATACCATAAATCGCATCGCTAAATTGCTTGTCATACGCACTCATCGCTTTAGCAATAGTACCTGACGCCCCGCCAGACCTAAAAAAGTGACGAGCCGTTTCTTGACCTGCGCCTATTTCAGCGAAAGTACCGTAGATATCAGGATTTAAATTTATGCGTAGGGTTTTCGCTTTTATTGAAGGTATATTTTCAAAAGCAGTATCTCTTTTTCGTACTGAAGCCATTCTAATTTTTTATGGTTTAATCAATTAGCAAAATAAATGAAGGCATCTAACTTTGTTA
>CAZKQM010000003.1:0-61321 GCA_964554895.1 uncultured Maribacter sp.
GAAAATATGGTGTTATATAATGCTATTGAAGATGCGGTTACCTTATGTTTTTCACTCTTTATATTTTATCATGTTTTGAAAGTGCTTTTTAGATATCAAAAACTATATGATTCCATTCTTAGTTATGATGATTTAAAATGGATAAAACGTTTGATTCAACTGGGAGGTGTCGTGCTACTTCTTTGGGCTGTTGCCGTATTGTTGAATCTAGTATCTGAAACTATTACAGCACCCTACAGTTATTACCCCTTACGTTTAGGAACTTCAATTTTTATTTATTGGATTGGATATCAAGGCTTTTTTAGGTTTGTAATACTTCAAGAAAGAAAGGGACTTCGAAAGAAAATTAGAGCAAATCAAGAAGCAAAGGCAAACCAAGCTGTGCAAACTGATCAGAACACTAAAGAAAATAGGGAAGCAAAAGTATTTGATGAAATGAATGCTTTTATAATAACCGAACAAAAGTATTTAGACCCTTATTTAAGTCTTGAAAAGCTGGCGGAAGAAATGAAGGCTAGTATCAGTAGTCTCTCAAAATTAATAAACACCCAATCAAATAAAAACTTTCCTGATTATATCAATGAGCTTAGAGTTGAAGAAGCCAAAAAGTTACTTTCTGACCCTAGTTTTGAAGCCTACACTATAGTTTCGATTGGTTTAGAATGCGGTTTTAATTCGAAATCTACCTTTTACACTTCCTTTAAGAAATTTACGGGTCAAACCCCTACCCTGTATAGAAAAATGTCGTTCTAGACACCTAGTAAAATTGTCCTATTTCTTCCAATTAACATAATTTCGGACACTCTTTTTTACATACACATCTAGTTTTGAGCAAACATTAAAATTAGATAATATGAGAATTTTATTTATCTTTTTCGCATTGACTTTTTGTGCTAGAAATTTTGCTCAGGAAAATACAATCATTTTAGAGTTAGCAGGAAATGCTCAAGGTGCTTCTTTAAACTATGAGAGACGATTAACTAAAGAAAAGAACTTAATGCTTTCTATAGGATTTGGATCTGCATTTGTAGACGAAGAGCCAGAACCTTCTATTTTAGGTTCTTATTTTTCTTTTTTCCCAGAAGAAAGGTTAAGCATACCTATTAGTCTTAGATACCTCATTAGTATAAAAAATGAGAATTATTTAGAGATAGGTTCAGGTTATACATGGATTAACGTAAATAAGAATTTTGAATCGACCGAACGTGGGAGACATAATTTCATTGCCGAAATAGGTTATAGAAGATATTTTGGCAAACAAGATGATTGGGTTTGGAGGGCCAATTTTTCACCAATTCTTGCTGGTAATGGTAGTTCGGGTATTGCTTTAGGTTTTTCACCAATGGCAGGAATATCAATAGGTAAGCGGTTTTAGGTTTTGCATGAGTAAATCTATGAATATTGCCTTTGAACGAATTTTGGCAGCTACATCGAATATTTTATCCATCTGAACAATTAAATATTGTGATTTGGCGTTTCTGATGCATCTTCGTGGTCTTTAAGATTTAAAACCATAATTATAAAATATATTATGTCCCAGAAATTAATAATCATATCGGATATGTGGGGTGCCAGAAATGGCCTCTGGATTACAACCTACTTGGGTTACCTACAACAGTATTTTGACATTACATATTATGATAGTCAAGAATTGGCTAATATAGATGTGCCTGTAAAATCAGAAAATAATTTGCACCGAGCATTTGTAGAAGGTGGTATTGATACTGCTGCGCTGCATTTGTTGAAGAAAGAAGAAGAGCCTGCACATTATCTTGGATTCAGTATGGGCGGCACTATTGCTTGGAAAGCTGGTTTGATGGGTTTACCTATGAAATCAATTTACACAGTCTCATCTACCAGAATTCGCGCTGAGGAAAATCAGCCTGAATGTGACATCACTGCTATTTTTGGAGATAATGATATCTACAGGCCAAAAGCCGATTGGTATAAGAAGCACGAATTAAAATCAGATATAGTTAAGGGTTTTGGTCATACCATGTATACTGATGAGAAAGTAATAGATAAAGTTTGTTTAGAGTTATTGAAATCTGTAACTCAAAAACCAAAAATGAAAGCGTCACTAAAAGTTCAAGTGGCCTAGATTAGATTTTTATTTATTGAATTAGCTAAAAAAAGGCGGTATCTTATGATACTGCCTTTAACTTTTTAATGGTTTCGTAAGAGAGTTTCTCTTCAGCGTAAGGCTTAGTAACCTTAAATTTTGTTTCTCCGCTACTCGGCATTTCAAACATAGCATCTGTAAAAATCGCTTCGCATAAAGAACGGAGTCCTCGAGCACCTAATTTATATTCTATTGCTTTTTGAACAATATATTCTAAAGCTTGTTCAGTAATCTCAAATTGAATTCCATCCATAGAAAACAATTTTTCATACTGCTTGATAATCGCATTTTTAGGCTCGGTAAGTATCGCTCTTAATGTCTTCTCATCTAAAGGATTCATGTGAGTCAAAACAGGAAGTCTCCCTATAATCTCTGGAATCAATCCGAAATCTTTTAAATCCTTAGGAATTATATATTGTAGAATATTATCAAAGTCAAGATTTTCATCTGCCTTAGAAGCACTGTAACCTACCTCTTGCATATTCAACCTTTTAGAAATAGCTCTTTCAATTCCGTCAAAAGCACCACCAGCAATGAATAATATATTTTCAGTGTTTACTTCAATGAACTTTTGATCCGGATGTTTTCTACCGCCTTTAGGTGGTACATTTACCGTTGTACCTTCTAATAACTTCAATAGGCCTTGTTGAACACCTTCACCAGAAACGTCTCTTGTGATTGATGGGTTATCACTTTTACGGGCAATTTTATCAATTTCATCAATGAAAACGATTCCTCTTTCTGTTTTTTCTAAATTATAATCTGCAGCTTGTAATAAACGCGTTAAGATACTTTCAACATCTTCGCCAACATAGCCTGCTTCAGTTAGTACAGTAGCATCAACTATAGCAAGAGGAACATTAAGCATTCTGGCAATAGTTTTTGCCATTAGCGTTTTACCGGTACCAGTTTGCCCAACCATAATGATATTACTTTTTTGAATTTCAATATCATCTTCTTTACTATGCGGTTGTAATAACCTTTTGTAGTGATTGTATACGGCAACAGACATCACTTTCTTGGTACGTTCTTGCCCAATGATAAAGGTGTCTAAAAAGTCTTTTATTTCTTGTGGTTTTTTGAGAACTAATTCAGAAGAAAGGTCATTGGTTTTGGTTTGCTTACTCTCTTCAGCAACAATACCATGAGCTTGTTCAATACATCTATCACATATATGCGCATCTAGACCTGCAATTAACAAATTGGTCTCTGGTTTTTTTCTACCGCAAAATGAGCATTCTAAATTTTCTTTAGCCATAATCTTCTTCTCTGCTTTCTATAACGGGGCAATATACGTTTTGTTCTACAATTGACCTTAAATATATCAATTCTAGTTTATTAGGTCGAATTTAATCGTTATCCCTAACCAAAATTTCATCAACCATACCGTATTTTTTAGCTTCTTCAGCTTTCATCCAATAATCACGGTCACTATCATTGTGTACTTTTTCAATTGTTTGACCTGAATGTTTCGCAATGATTTGATACAATTCTTCTTTCAATTTCAATATTTCTCTTGCCGTAATTTCAATATCGCTGGCTTGACCCTGTGCACCACCCATTGGTTGATGAATCATTACTCTTGAGTGGGTTAAACCACTGCGTTTACCTTTTGCTCCTGCACACAAAAGAACAGCTCCCATTGAGGCAGCCATACCTGTACAAATAGTAGCCACATCGGGCTTAATAAATTGCATGGTATCATAAATGCCTAAACCAGCATAAACACTACCGCCAGGCGAGTTAATATAAATTTGAATGTCTTTGGTAGCATCAGCACTTTCTAAAAATAATAATTGCGCTTGAACAATATTGGCTACTTGATCATTTATGCCTGTACCTAAGAAAATTATTCGATCCATCATCAATCTCGAAAAAACATCCATCGCAATCGCGTTTAACTGGCGTTCTTCAATTATATTCGGGGTCATATTTGTAGGGTACATGCTACTCATGATCTTATCATAATACATGCTATTTATACCTTGATGATGTATAGCGTAATTTTTGAATTCTTTTCCGTAATCCATTTAATATTGTTGAAAATTATAGATAAAAAAGGTGCCGAAAATAGGTTTTTCGGCACCGTAAATATACTTAATATCTTTTGAAACTTAACCGTAAACTTCTTTCACAAAGTTTTCATAGGTTACTTCTTTAACTTTTAAATTGACTTTTTCTTTATACAGATTCAATAATTTTTGACTCATTAATTGTTCTGAAAGCCTTTTCACTTCGTCTTGATTGCCTAAAACTCTATTAGCAATATTGTCTAACTCTTCTTCTTGCGGACTCATTTGACCGTATTGTGCCATTTGAGATTTGATGAATCCTTTAGCAAATTCTCTCAATTCATCTAATTGCACTTGAAGGTTATTTTCTTTGATGATTTTACCTTCAATTAACTGATAGCGTAATCCTTTTTCAGACTTCTCATATTCTTGGCTTGCCTCTTCATCAGTTAAGCTAGTTTCACCTGTCATCTGAATCCATTTGGTTAGGAAGCCAGAAGGAAGATCAAACTTAATATTATCAATAAAATATTCGGTTATGTCATTCAATAACTTTTGATCTGACTGCTGTTCAAATTGTTTTTCAGAATCTTCTTTAATTCGATTCTTTAAATCATCAGCAGACTTAATATCATCTTTACCAAAAAGTTTATCAAACAATTCTTGATTCAATTCAGCTGGTTCACGTTCATTGATTTCTTCAATAGTAAAAGCAACCTCAATATTCAATTTATCGCTCTTTTCTCTAGAAATGCCTAAGGTAGAAGCCAAGATATTAGCTTCTTTGAATAACCCTTTAGTTTTAATGGTAATGGTTTCACCTACTTTCTTACCAACAAGGCTTTCAATTGCTTTTTTGCTTTTGACTTGACTAAGTTCTACAGTAGTTTTTTGATTGATTTCCTCAGATTCATTTCTAAATGTACCAGTTACTTCATCATTCTTAGAAACTTCTGTTTTGCTGGTAATTTTACCATATTGCTTTTGAATACGCTCCACCTGTTCTTCGATCATTTTTTTATCGGCAACAATCTTATAGTGCCCTATTGCCTTCTTGGTTTTTAAAGGCACATCAAAATCAGGGGCAAGGCCTAATTCAAATTCAAAGTCAAAATCATCTTTATCCCAATCAAAACCATCTTGTTGTTTGGGTAACGGATTACCTAAGACATCTAATTTCTCTTCAGTAAGATATTTGTTAAGATTATCTTGAATTAGTTTATTGACTTCATCAACCAATACAGCCTTGCCATATTGTTTTTTGATTAAGCCCATAGGTACCTGACCTTTTCTAAAACCAGGTATATTGGCTTGTTTACGATAATCTTTAAGAATAGTATTTACCTTGTCTTCATAGTCATCTTTCTTAATGGCTACTTTTACTAACGCATTTAGGTCATCAATCTGCTCCCTAGTAATATTCATTTTTTGCCTTTTAAAGTATTAAAAACGGGACGCAAAAATAAAACAATTAAAATAGCCTACCAAGTTTTCTATAGGATGTGTTTTTTAGAATAATTATTTATCTTTTTTCAAAAAGGAAAACAAAATTGATTGCAAGAATGATAGCAATAAACTAAAGAGAAGTGCCCATAAAAAGCCATTGACCATAAAACCATCAATAAAATGATCGGCTAATAAAATAATTGCAGCGTTAATGACTAATAAAAAAAGTCCGAATGTTACAATAGTTATGGGTAAGGTGAGAATAACCATGATTGGTTTCACTATAAAGTTTAGTAAACTAATCACTACGGCTACAATTATAGCAGTTTGGTAAGAATCAACACTTACGTTAGGAAGCACCTTAGATAAAATAATAACTGCAATGGTGCTTAACAATACTCTTAATATGAATTTCATAGGATTTGATTTTTGTCAAAAAAAATGGTGCCGATTACATTTCGACACCATTAAAGTTATCATTATTTTTTTACTATTCTAAATAAAGGCCAGTGAAATCTAGAGGTTCTAATTTGGGTAAGCTGGCGTCATATTTGGCTTCAATTGCTTCGAGCATTTGATTTGCTATCAAAGCATAGCCCCGTGGTGAAGGGTGCACGCCATCAAGAGAAAAACCACCGCCGCTAATATAAGCTGAGGTAACTGTGCTGCCATCAGATAAGGTAACTCCTGTACTATTTATTAGATTTAAATAAGCATTAGCATCAAAAAATGCGACATCATATTGTGCGGCTAAGGCAGCAATAGTTTGATTGAAAGAGCTTGCAGCTACAGTAATCATTTCTTGTTCTTCAGGTGTTAATACCCACATATCAGCTAAAGGAATTGCTATCCCATTTATTGAGGCAGGGTCATTAGGATCAGCCAAGGTACCAATTATGGCTTGAGCCGTAAGTATCAGAAGATCATCAGCGGTGGCTTGACGCATATTTATTAAGTTAGCATTAGCTGCTGTAAGATCAGTTAGATCTTCATCAATAATAACAACTGCATTGGTCGTGCTTTCACTAAAGTTAATAGTACGTCTTGCCATTTCTTCAGATGTAATTAAACCCATTGTTTGTGCCTGTGCCAAACCATCATTGTAAGCCGCATAAGCACTATTTACATTGCTCGCGGTAGCCGCATCAAGTGGTATGGGGTTATAAGGGGTTGTTGTAAAGAAAGGTATTGTTGTAACGTCGGGTAAGTTGGCAATTACTCCTTTTGCACCTTGTGCGGTAAGGGTTTGTAAAATTTGATCATACACATTTGCGAATAGGTTTGGGTCCGTTATATCACTTCCCCCGTAAGTTGAAGGGTCTAAATTGCCATTTTGATCTATGCCTACGCCGCCTGAAGTAGCAAAACCTAGAATATCGTTGTTTCCTATCCAAAGTGAGAAGAAGCTTGGGTTTTGAGCCTCCGCATCTTGAAGCACGGTTGCTGTAGCACTCGTTGCAAATCTAGCGTAGTATGGATTTGCCGATCCTGATGCTACCCCTTGCAGGCTACCATAACCTGGGGCTACTAATTGATAACTTGTAGCACCTGGCACCCCCATATTATTAAAGGGGCCAGTGAGTACGTTTGAGATTTCTGTCGTACCAGTGCCTTCTACCGGAGTAGGCGATAGTGACCCAGTTGCTACTGGAAATATGAGTCTATTGCCAAAAATAGGAACGCCATTAAAAGTTGCTCCCCCTAAATTGTCAGCCATAAAAGGAATGTTGAATGTACCTCCGCCCACTTCAGAAAAACTCGTTGCCATCATATTCGGAAAAGAAGCGGTTTGCCCGTCAATGAACAATGCATTATCAGAAAAACCAGCGGTTAAAGAATTTCCGACCGAAACAAAATTAGAAAAATCGGCAGCGCCACTAGAAAATTCACTTGATTCTGGATCTGGTTCTGGATCTGAATCTGAATCCGGTTGTTGCATTTGATCAATTACACCATCATCATCATCGCTGTTACAGGAAATTAACACTACTAAAGAAAATAGGAATAAAGGAAAGAACTTTTTCATGGCTTATTTTTAACTTAAAGATACGTTATGTGTAGCTGATTTTTAATGAATTCGAATTTATATAAAAATAATAGCTCTAAATTAAGGAACAAATATCATTTTGAATTCAAGAAATTCAATGATTTTGCTAAAAAATCATTTGGGTTTTCAGCATGTAACCAATGACCTGCATTTTCAATGGTTTGTATTTGCGCTAATGGAAAATGTCTTTTTATTTCAGCCGTATCGCCGTCTACAATATATTCTGATCGATCGCCTCTCAGAAAAAGGGTATGACCATTAAATATTGAAGTGGTACTTATATTTTCGCCAATATCTTCCATTTTATTTGCCAACACTGAAAGATTAAAACGAAGTCCTAATTTTCCTTTTTCAATCCAATAAAGATTTTTAAGTAAAAATTGGCGCACCCCTGGCTCACCTATGTAGTTAGAAAGTAGTTCATCAGCTTGAACTCTTGATTGAATAGTTTCAAAATTCAATGATTGAAGTCCGTTAATTATATCTTGATGATGTGGTGGATAAAATTTTGGTGCAATATCGGCAACAATCAATTTATCAGTTTTGTTCGCATAATCACAGGCAAACTGCATCGCCGTTTTGCCACCCATTGAATGACCGATGATGTTTACAACTGAAAGAGTATGATGTTCTAGATATGCTATAAGATCATTCGATAGTATTTCATAATCAAAATTTGATGAATGAAAACTTCTTCCATGATTACGCTGATCAATTAGGTGCACTTGAAAACCGTTCGCTGCGTATCGCTTGCCAAGGGTTTTCCAATTGTCTGACATCCCAAGAAAACCGTGTAAGATTAAAAGTGGCGTACCTTCTCCTAAAATCTTAGAATGTAAGATTTGATTCATGAAAGTTTATTAAGGTACATATTAATAACATTGTCGAGCCCAAAATATAATGATTCACAAACCAAGGCATGACCAATTGATACCTCAAGTAAATTGGGGATATGCTCGTTAAAGTATTTGATATTATCTAGACTCAAATCGTGGCCGGCATTAATTCCTAATTCTAACTCATTCGCCATTTTAGCAGCTTCGATGTAGGGTTGAATAGAATGCTCTTTATGTGCTGCATAGCCATCAGCATAGGCTTCAGTATACAATTCAATACGGTCAGTTCCTGTTAAGACCGCACCTTTGATCATGTTAATATTTGGGTCAACAAAAATAGAGGTTCGAATGCCGTGATTTTTGAATTCTGTGATGACTTCAGATAAAAATTCTTTATTTTTTAGAGTATCCCAGCCCGCATTAGAGGTAATTGCATCAATGGCATCAGGTACCAAGGTAACTTGGTCTGGCTTTGTTTCTAAGACTAAATCAATGAATTTTTTATTCGGATTTCCTTCAACATTAAATTCAGTAGAAACTAGCTTTGTTAAATCACGTGTATCTTGGTAACGAATATGGCGTTCATCTGGTCTTGGATGCACGGTAATACCTTGAGCTCCAAATTTTTCAATATCCGCCACTACTTTAAGTAGGTTGGGCACATTGCCACCACGAGCATTTCTTAGGGTTGCAATTTTATTCACATTGACACTCAATTTAGCCATAAAGAGATTTAGCATTTATAATTCAAGGGTAAAAATACAAATAAGGCGTGCCTTTTGATCTTAATAATTATTAATTTGCACCATATAATTATAGGATATGAACATTCAGCAACATATTTTAAACAACCTAACGGTTTTTAAAGTTGATGATTCTTTAAAAAAAGTTATTGAGTTTTTCAAAGATCACACCTTTTCGCATGTTGCTGTAACAGATAAAGGTAAATTCATAGGTCTTTTAAATGAAAATGATTTAGAGACTTTTGATGAAGAAAAAACCATTGAAAATAACCGGTTTAATTTAGAATCCTTTTTTGTAAGAAAGGAAACCAATTGGTTAGATGTTTTAGAGGTTTTTGCACATAATGAGTCTAACTTGGTACCTGTTTTAAATGATCATCAAAATGTCTTAGGATATTATGATTTAACCGAAATAGTACATGTATTTATTGATACGCCTTTTTTTACAGAGCCAGGCAGTATACTAATGGTTGAAAAGGGAATAAAAGACTATTCTTTTAGTGAAATTGCGCAAATTGTTGAGAGTAATAATACTCGATTTATTGGTGGATTGATTACTGATATGCACAATGATGTTGTTCAATTGACCCTAAAGATTGGTACTGCAAATCTCAACGAAATTCTTCAAACTTTTAGACGCTATAATTACAATATTGTTTTTGGAAATAATAACGACCAGTTTTTAGAAGATTTAAAAGAAAGGTCTGATTACTTAGATAAGTATTTAAACGTTTGAAATTGATGAAGGTTGCTATATACGGTCATGCCTACCAAGAGAATATAGTTGAATATGTTATTCAATTACTCACTGAATTTCATAAAATAAAGGCCGAAATATATATTGAAAGTGAGTTTCTTACTTTTTTAAATAAAAATAAAACTCAAATTACGGTACCGTCATTTACCATAAATGAAGGTCTAGATGGTTCTTTTAATTTGTTTATCAGTTTTGGTGGCGATGGTACTATTTTAAGAGCAACAACTTTTGTGCGTGATTTAGGCATCCCTATTATAGGGGTAAATACGGGTAGATTAGGTTTTTTATCAACCTTTAAAAAGGAAGAAATTAAAAAGCTAGTTACTGAATTTGAAAAAGGTGCTTATACTATAGTTGAACGCAGTTTAGTTGAAGCAACTGCCACCAATGATGATTTGGTATTTGGCGATATGAATTTTGCCTTGAATGAAATCACAGTCAGTAGAAAAGATACTACCTCAATGATTACGGTTGAAACCTATTTGAATGATGAGTATTTAACTTCATATTGGGCTGACGGTTTGATTATTTCAACGCCGACAGGTTCAACAGGTTATTCTTTAAGTTGTGGAGGTCCTGTTATTGAGCCAACAGCCAAATCATTAGTGCTTACGCCCATTGCACCTCATAATTTAAATGCTCGGCCTTTAGTTGTTTCAGATGATACAGTAATCAGGTTAAAAGTTTCTGGTAGAGAAGAAAACCACTTAGTTTCACTTGACTCCAGAATAGCATCCTTAGAAAATGGTAGAGAAATTCAGGTTAAGAAGGCTTTTTTTACGGTAAAAATGATTGAATTCAATTCAGAGAGTTTTTTGAAAACGCTTCGAAATAAGTTATTGTGGGGCGAAGACAAACGCAATTGACTTCTCTCATAAAACAATAAATACAGTTAAATGTTGTTTATCAAGAGAGAACATGAATAGAATGCAAAATCTTGTGCAAACTACTGTAATTGTTATTCTTTCAAACTTTTAATAATTTATGAGAAATGGCATATTCATTTTATTTTTGATGCTATCTAGCATGCTTAATGCCCAAACCTATGAAATAGGGGCTTTTGCAGGTGGATCAAACTTTATTGGCGATGTAGGTAGAACAAGTTATGTTTTGCCATCTGATATTGCGGTTGGCGGTTTGTTTAAATGGAACAAAAGTAAACGCTATGCCTGGCGTGCAAGTGTGATTTATGCTGATTTGATTGCTGATGATACCAAATCGAATAACATTGCAAGACAAAACCGTGGCTATGTTGTTGAAAATTCGTTGCTCGAAGTTTCTGCTGGATTAGAATTTAATTTTGTGGAATACAATTTACACAAATTAGGACCCGCTTTTACACCTTACCTATATACAGGAGTAACGTATTTCAGATATGATTATAACTTTTTAGAATTCGGTATGGTGCAAGATTTAAGACAAAGAGACGGTGCTTTTTCAATTCCTATGACTGTCGGTTTTAAGCATAGACTAAACCAATTTTTTATTATTGGGGCTGAAATAGGAGCACGATATACCTTTACCGATAATATTGATGCCAGTAACCCTGTTGAATCTAATGTTAGTTTTCTGTTATCTCCTGAATTTGGAAATGTTTTTAGTGATGACTGGTATGTTTTCTCTGGTATTACTTTTACCTATACCTTTGGTAGAAAACCCTGTACGGATTGTTTTGAATAATACTTGAAATGAAAAGCATTGATGATATAGAGCAGCGCGGCCTTCCGAAGCATTTAGCAATTATAATGGACGGTAATGGGCGCTGGGCCAAACAAAAAGGTAAACTCCGTGTTTTTGGTCATGAAAATGGTGTTAAGACGGTTAGAAAAACTGTTGAAGACTGCACACGTCTTGGTATTAAATACCTCACCCTTTATACTTTTTCTACTGAAAATTGGAACCGACCAAAGTTAGAAGTTGATACGCTTATGCGTTTACTTGTCTCCTCACTAAAGCGTGAACTTAAAACATTTACAAAGAATAATATTCGATTAAATACAATAGGTGATATCGCTTCTTTACCCAGTAAAGCACACAAAGAACTTATTGAGGTTATGGAGAAAACTAAAAATAACACGGCAATGACCTTAACCTTGGCATTGAGTTATGGGGCAAGAGATGAAATGTTAAATGCCGTTAAAGAGATCAGTAGCAAAGTTAAAAATAATATAATTTCTGTTGAAAATATTGATGAAACCATTATTAATAACCATCTTTACACGCACGATTTGCCTGATGTTGATTTGCTAATTCGTACCAGTGGTGAACATAGGGTTAGTAATTTTTTGCTCTGGCAAATTGCATATGCTGAATTTTATTTTATTGATGTATTTTGGCCCGATTTTAATGAACATCATTTAGTTGAGGCCCTTATAAATTACCAGAACAGAGAACGACGATTTGGAAAAACTAGCGAACAACTCAATTAAAGGTGTACAAAAACACTTCACACCAATTTTCATTTTATTTTTTCTTTTAATTTCAAGCTTAAGTTTTGCGCAAGAATTAGGCAATCTTCAGAATGGTAAGAAATATATTCTTGGCGGTTTAGCGGTAACTGGTCTTAAAAGTTACAATGAACAGACTGTTAAAACCTATACTGGGCTTCGTGAAGGGCAACCAATAACCATTCCTGGAGAAAAGACAAGTGAGATTTTAAATAAATTATGGGGTCTTGAGCTTTTTAGTGACCTTGAATTTTTTATAACGAATATTGAAGGAGAAAAAATATTTTTAGAACTCGCAATAAAAGAAAGACCTGCCCTCTCTGCTATAACGATGAATGGGGTTAAAGAAAGAAAAGTAAGCGAAATTCTCAATGATACTGATTTAAAAAAAGGTAAGAAGGTTACTCAAAGTCTTATTGCTAATTCGAAAAATTATATCACTAACAAATTTAAAAAAGAAGGATACCTCAATACTAAAGTAGCTATTTTAACTTCACCTGATACTACTGAGACCAATGCTCAAAAAATGGTCATCAATGTCAATAAAGGAGAAAAGGTTAAGATTAATAATATCGTTTTTGAGGGTAATAGTAAATTACCCGCGACAAAGTTGAGAAAAGCGCTAAAGAATACTAAAAAGAAACGTTTGGGACGTTTCTGGAAAAAATCAAAATATATTGATGCAGATTTTGAAGATGATTTAGATCTTCTCATTGATAAGTATGCTGAAAACGGTTTTAGAGATGCTCGTGTTCTCGCTGATACCATCAAAAGCGTTGATGAAAACCTAATTGATGTACAAATTAAAGTGGAAGAAGGCAATAAATATTATTTTGGAGATATTGATTTTGTAGGAAATACAGTCTATACTGACCGTCAATTGCATAATTTATTAAGAATAAAAAAAGGGTCAACCTACAATGGCGTGCTACTAAGAAAACGTATTGCAGATGATTCTTCGCCTGAAGCGCAAGACGTAACCAGTGCCTATCAAAATTATGGATATCTGTTTTCTCAGGTTAACCCTGTAGAAATATCGGCTGAAAATGATACCATTAATTTTGAAATTAGAATTGTTGAGGGTAAAGAAACTTTCTTAGATCATGTTACTGTTGAAGGTAATGATAGAACTAATGACCACGTTATATTTCGCGAATTGCGCACAAGACCTGGTCAAAGATATGATAAATCAAATATCATAAGAAGTATTCGCGAATTAGGCCAATTAGGCTTTTTTGATGCTGAACGCGTAACGCCTGATATTCAAAACCCTGACCCAAACTCAGGTACCGTTGATTTAGGGTATAGCTTAGTTGAGTCTGGTTCAAGTCAAATTGAATTACAAGGTGGTTTTGGTGGCGGTGGTTTCATTGGTACCTTAGGTCTTTCTTTTAGCAATTTTTCGCTAAGAAATATTTTTAACGGCGAAGAATATAAACCAGTGCCTATGGGTGATGGTCAAACTTTTTCACTTCGATTACAAGCCAGTAGAACTTTTAGAGTCTATAGTTTAAATTTTTCTGAACCTTGGTTAGGAGGTAAAAAGCCCGTACGATTTAATCTTTCATTGTCAAGAACACAACAGTTTCAAGCTTCTTTTGATAGAAATGGAAATGTAGACGTTGATAAAGATCAGCAGTTTGCGATCACTGGGCTTAGTGCTGGTATAGCTAAAAGAGTGCGATGGCCTGATGATTACTTTACCATTTCTCATGCGGTAGGCTATCAATTGTATAATTTTCAGAATTTTAATAATGGCTTATTCAATTTTGGTAACGGTAAATCAAACGCATTTACCTATACTTTTGGTATTGCAAGAAATGCTACTTCAGGAGGTAGAATTTACCCAAGAGGTGGATCAAATTTTGAAATTTCAGCAAAGATAACGCCACCTTATTCACTTTTTTCTGATAAAGATTTTGAATCCTTACGTGATAGAAGTGAAGAATTAACCTTAAGACGAATTGAAAATAATGGCTTGATTCAATCAGAAGCAACAGAACTTGAAGGTATAGATCAAGAGCGTTTCAAATGGTTGGAATATTACAAATTGAAGTTTAAAGGTGATTGGTTTACCACTTTAGCGGGTAGAGATGATAAATCATTGGTATTGCGCACCAATGCAGAATTCGGATTTTTAGGCAACTATAACAACGATGTGGGTAATGTGCCTTTTGAGAGATTTTTTGTAGGTGGCGATGGTTTGGGTAACTTTACGCTTGATGGTAGAGATGTAATTCAATTACGTGGTTATGAGAATCAATCACTTACTCCAATTGACCCCTTAACGCAACAGCCAGAGGGAGGTCTTATTTATAATAAATTTTCAATGGAGCTGCGGTATCCACTTACCTTAAAACCGTCAGCTTCAATATATGCCTTAGCTTTTTTAGAAGGAGGTAACGCTTTTAACAATTTTCAAGAATTTAATCCGTTTGAATTAAAACGTTCGACTGGTGTGGGGCTGCGCATCTTTATGCCTGCATTTGGTTTATTGGGTATCGATTTTGGGTATGGGTTTGATGAAGATCTAAGACCTCAATCAATTGGCAATGGACCTAGTGGATGGCAAACTCACTTCATAATTGGTCAGCAGTTTTAATATTTAACATCCGTATCAGAATCTAAATCATTGATTTTAAAAGTTTTAGTATTTTTGGCACGGTATTTTCTAATGGATAAAACGAAATTGTGATGATTACAGAAACAAATTCAAAAATGACTGCCCAAAAGGTGGTTGCAAAAGTTCTTTTAGTTTTTACTTTAGGATTTTTCTCAGTGTGCATGAATGCGCAAAGAGGTGTTCGAATGGCTTATGTTGATATGGAGTACATTTTAGAAAATGTTGAAGAATACCGCGAAGCTACAGAACAATTAGCAGCCAAAGTCGAAAAATGGAAGGTTGAAATTGAACAAGAACAACGTACCATTGAGCAGATGAAGAAAGATTTAATGGCGGAGAAAGTCTTGTTAACTGATGAGTTGATTGAGGAGAGAGAAGAAGAAATTCAGATTTTAGAAAAAGAGATGATTGAGTATCAACAAAACCGTTTCGGACCGCAAGGTGATTTGGTTTTACAAAAGAGGTTGTTGATTCAACCCATTCAGGATCAGGTTTTCAATGAAGTACAAAAAATAGGTACAAATAAAAAATATGATTTTATTTTTGATAAATCAGCGGATGTTGTAATGTTGTACTCTCAAAAACGGCACGATATTAGTGACATAGTGTTGCGAGCCATAGGAAGAACAAGAAAAACGAGTCCTCCTAAAAAGAAAAAAGACCGTAGAATTGAAGAGCTACAGAATGAGCAGGAAGTAGAAGAGGTAAGTGAAGCGCTTAAAGAACGCCAAGAAAAAGCAAAACAAGCTGAGGAGGCTCGTGCTAAAACTGCTGATGAAAAAAGAGCAGAACAATTAAAATTGCGTGAAGAACGAAAAAAGGCATACGAAGAAAGAAGAAAGAAATTGTTAGAAGAAAGAGAAGCAAGAAAAAAAGCCAAGGAAGAAGGAAGTTAAATACAATAATTATTAATTTAATTAACGCTCAAATAAGAATAAACTTAAGAATCATGAAAAATTTTAAAAAAATCGCCGTAGTATTTTTACTTTTTGTTGCGGCAACCAGTTTTGTTAATGCTCAAAGTAAAGTAGCACATATTGATGTTACAAAACTACTTGCAGACATGCCTGAAATGAAATCTGCTGAAGCCGAATTGAAGAAATTGAGTGAAACATATCAAGCTGATATACAAGCAGCAGCAACAGAGCTTAGAAACAAATATGAGCAATATCAAAGTGAAGCAGCAAGTAAGACCAAAGAGGAGAATGACAAGAGAGCTTTAGAATTGCAAGGTCAAGAAAAAAACATTGGTGAAGCGCAACAAAATGCACAGCAAGAATTGCAAAAGAAGCAAGCTGAGCTTTTTGGTCCTATCTCTGAAAAAGCAAAAGCTGCTATTGAAAAGGTTGCTGCACAATTAGGTTTTGACTATGTAATTGACGCACAAGCTGGTGGAGGTTTAATTGTTGCCAAGGGTAAAGATATTTTATCTGAAGTTAAGGTGGAATTAGGTTTCTAAAGTCGGTTAAAAATAATGATAAAAAAATCTCGCAATTTGCGAGATTTTTTTATTTAAAATAGTTTGCGGCGCATATTTCGCCAGCGCAGTTTTCTAATAAACTGTCCTTCTTTTTTTGACACCAAGAAGGTCTCTCCTTCTTTTTTGGCCAATAGATAACCATACATATTATCAAAAAAAGTGTTTTTATTTTTTTGTTTCCACGCCATTTTTAATGAAGCAATACAACTAACGATAAACCCGTAACGCATGGTATACATCGCTTTACCTTGCATGGTTTTAGCTCTTTGATTGTAATTTTTTCCGGTTGGTCTTAAATGCTTTACTTTGAGCGAGTCATCTGTGTAAATATCATACCCATAATATTGGGCTATTAACTCATCTAGAGTATCCCATCCCATTGCATTTTTAAGTCCCCCAATGGCTGTAAAACAATTTTTAGAATAGGCTTTAAAAGCACCTCTCACATGATTCTTATTCATGGGGTGATTGAGTACCCATTGATCCGTTTCATCTTGTTCATAAATAAAACCACCGGCAATACCAACTTTAGGATTTCCTTTGAATACATGGGCTATGCGCTCAAAATAATTCTTTGGTAAGATAGTATCAGCATCTAATTTTACAATAAAGTCATAATCATCATCAAGGGTCGCTAAACCTTTATTAAATGCATTAATAACTTTACTACCCGGCATATGAATATCTGAAGATGTAATGTTTAGTTGCGCGATGTATGAATGGTTTTCAATTATTGAATTCACGACATCTTCAGTACTATCAGTCGAATGATCATTTACCACCACAACCTTGTTTGGTAATAGACTTTGAGCAAGAATAGAGTTTAAGGTGTCTGCTATAAATGCATCCTCATTATGAGCCGGAATGATTATATAATATTTCATAGTAGCGGCGCAAAATTGCGATTAGTATGCTAAACAAAAATACACTTTGAAATTTAGGAATTTATGCTTCGAGTTTTTTACGTTCAGCATAAACGATGTAAAACCTTGGCGTGAATCTTCTGAGTAGGGGTCGAAATCCTATTTTTTTAACGGGGTTGGTACATTTTTCTGAATCTTTAATTTCCCAACCTGATTTTTCTAAAAGCCAATCAAATTGCCAATCTTCAAACTCGTGGTAATGTCGATCCCAAGGGTCTGTTTTGCTCTGATACGCTTTTGAGAACCATAGGTTCATTGGCACACTAGCTACTAATTTTGTTGCTTTTATTTCTTTTAAAACGGAGAAAGGTGATAGTAAGTGTTCAAAAATTTCAAAAGCGGTAACAACCTCAGCATTTGAATTTTGAACGGTAGAAAAATCAATATCTAGGTCTTCTCCTTTTGTGTTTTCAACTTTAAAGCCTTCGTCAACCATAATTTTTGAAAACGGATTTTCAACTCCTAAATCTAAAATGGATTCGGAGGTTGATATATGCTTTTGAAGAAAAGATAAGGTATGTCTAAAGCGTTTTTTCGGAAATGTTTTTTCGTACATAATTTGGTTTCGGCTTTTCATCGTTTCAGGCCTCTCGTTAAAAAACCTGAAACTTAAAACCATTACACTTGATATACTACGGCGTTAACATTCATGCCTGCGCCTACACTTGCAAAGATAATAACATCTCCTGATTGAATTTGATGATCTGCTAATTTTCCGTTACGTACCATGTCGAATAGGGTAGGAATAGTGGCCACTGAACTATTACCAAATTTAGATATAATCATGGGCATAATACCTTCAGGTACTTCACGTTGATAAAGCTTGTAAAATCTTTTTACAATGGCTTCATCCATTTTTTCATTAGCTTGATGAATGAATATTTTTTTCAAATCACCAATGTCAAAAGTGCTTTCCTCTAAACATTGTTTCATGGCCTCAGGTACTTTGGTCAATGCGAACTCATATATCTTTCTACCGTGCATTTTTATGTACTTAGTATCCTCTTTTGTTTGCTTATAGGTTTCGCCATAAAAAAGGAAATAAGCTTCATCAAAAGTATAGGTTGCGCTTGAATGAGCTAAAATTTGACCGCTATCTTCTGTAGCTTCAACTATTGTAGCACCGGCTCCATCTGCATATATCATTGAATCACGATCATTAGGGTCTGTAATTCTTGAAAGGGTGTCTGCACCAATAACCAAACACTTCTTTGCGAGTCCGCTTTTGATAAAAGCATTCGCTTGAATAACTCCTTCAACCCATCCGGGGCACCCAAAAATGATATCATAGGCTACACATCTCGGATTTTTTATTCTCAAATGATGTTTGACTCTAGTTGCCAGGCTAGGAAGTAAATCACTTTGTGATTGTCCGTAGGCTACATCCCCAAAATTATGCGCAAAAATGATGTAATCAAGTTCTTCCTTGTTAATACCGGCATTATCTATAGCCTTTTCCGCGGCTAAAAAAGCAATGTCAGAAGTTTTTAGGTTTTTATCTACATAGCGCCTTTCCTCAATGCCAGTGATAGCACGAAACTTTTCAATAATGACTGAGTTTTCGTGTTTAATCGATGAGCCATCTGCATTTAAAAAGTGATTTCCTTCAAAATTTTTATTTGAAATTACTTTAGAAGGAATATAGCTGCCGGTTCCGGTAATTGCAATTTTCATGTCATAAGTTTGATATCGTCCTCTCTAAACTACAACAAATTACATCAAATTATTATGCATGCATAATAACGATTACGATGTTCAAGGGTCATTTGACAAGCTTAGGTACAAAAAAACAGCCTTAATTTTTATTACAAAAGGCTGTCAAATACTATAAATATAGGTTTTAGGCGGTTTCTGTATAGGCTTCAATAGGAATACATGTGCAAATTAAATTACGATCGCCATAGGCATCATTAACCCGTCTTACACTGGGCCAAAATTTATTTTCAACAATATAGGCTAATGGAAAAGCCGCCTTTTCTCTACTATACGGAAATTTCCAACTATCATTTGTTACCATACTCAGTGTGTGCGGTGAATTCTTTAAAACGTTGTTGGGTTCATCTGCAGTTGCTGAATCAATTTCTTTTTTAATAGCAACCATAGCATCGCAAAAACGGTCTAATTCAGCCATGTTTTCACTTTCAGTGGGTTCAATCATCATAGTGCCGGCTACCGGAAAAGAAACGGTAGGTGCGTGAAAACCATAATCCATCAAACGTTTGGCGATATCTGTTACTTCAATACCGTTTTGTTTAAACGGGCGACAATCAATAATCATTTCATGTGCTGCTCTGCCGTGTTCACCTGTATAAAGTACATCAAACTTTCCTTCCAATCTTTCTTTGATGTAATTGGCATTCAGAATTGAAACTTGGGTGGATCTTTTCAGACCACTTTCCCCTAGCATTTTTATGTAACCATAGGAAATTAAGCAGGCCAGCGAACTTCCCCATGGAGCTCCTGAAATTGCTGTAATTGCCTTTTCGCCACCCGTTTTTACTAACGGATTTCCGGGTAGAAACGGAGCTAATTGTGAAGCTACACATATAGGGCCCACACCAGGGCCACCGCCCCCGTGTGGTATGGCAAACGTTTTATGTAAATTTAAGTGACAAACATCAGCACCAATCATACCCGGGTTGGTCAAGCCAACTTGGGCGTTCATGTTAGCACCATCCATATATACTTGTCCACCATGTTCGTGTATCACTTTTGTAATCTTCTTAATTGATGATTCAAATACCCCATGCGTTGATGGGTAGGTAACCATCAAGGCTGCAAGATTTTCTGAATGTTCTATCGCCTTTTCTTCTAAGTCGGCAACATCAATATTTCCTTTTTCATCAGTTTTTGTTACGACTACTTTCATACCAGCCATCACTGCTGATGCAGGATTAGTACCATGTGCCGAAGCAGGAATTAGACAAATATTGCGATGCACTTCATTATTAGATTCATGATATGCTCTAATGACCATTAAGCCTGCATATTCGCCCTGCGCCCCTGAATTAGGTTGTAACGAGGTTGCGGCGAAGCCTGTTATTTCTGAAAGGTCATCTGCTAATTCCTTGAGCATTATTTGATAACCTTCAGCTTGATTGATGGGTACAAATGGATGAATATTAGCCCAATTACTCATACTTAAAGCCATCATTTCAGAAGCAGCATTTAGTTTCATGGTACAACTACCTAATGAAATCATAGAATGATTTAATGCCAAATCTTTACGCTCTAGTTTTTTGATGTAACGCATCAATTCAGTTTCTGAGTGATGAGAATTGAAAACTTCATTTTCTAAAAACGGACTTGTTCTTTTTACGAAATTCGAAATTATTTGAGATGAATCTGCATCGCTTATGTCTCTATCATTTACACCTCTTTTTAAAGCTACAAATAATGAGGCGATGGCTTCAATATCTTTAATAGAGGTAGCTTCATTTAGTGATATTGAAATGTTCTTTTCATCAATATAATTCAAGTTGATATGCTCTTTTTCAGCAGCAGATTTAATACTATTAGCATTTTCAACCGTCACTTTTATCGTATCAAAAAAGACTGAATTATGTTGTTTTAATCCTGAATTTTCTAGCAGTTTCGCTAAGACTTTAGTCTTATTGTGAATTTGAGTAGCAATATATTTTAATCCTTCAGGGCCATGATATACGGCATACATTCCTGCCATAACAGCCAATAATACCTGTGCGGTACAAATATTTGAAGTTGCTTTATCGCGCTTGATATGCTGTTCTCTGGTTTGAAGTGCCATACGTAAGGCTCTATTACCATCTGTATCTTTAGTAACGCCTATGATTCTACCGGGTATACTTCTTTTATAGGCCTCTTTTGTTGCAAAAAATGCGGCGTGAGGTCCGCCATACCCTAATGGTATGCCAAAGCGTTGTGTGGTGCCTACTACAACGTCAACACCAAACTCGCCAGGAGCTTTCAAAACCACTAAACTCATAATATCGGCGGCAACAGCAACTTTTATTTCATGTTCACTAGCTTTAGCTACGAAATTCGCATAATCATGTACCTGACCATGTTTGCCCGGATATTGTAATAAAGCACCAAAGTATTCATGGGTAAATTCAAATTCTTGATGATTTCCAACTACTAATTCAATACTTAGGGGTACTGAACGTGTTTTTAATAAAGATAAAGTTTGTGGTAATATATCTTCTGAAACAAAGAACTTTAAAACACCTGATTTCTTTTGAGCTCTACTTCTAACATCAAATAACATGGTCATAGCTTCGGCTGCGGCAGTACTTTCATCTAAGAGTGATGCATTAGCCAATTCCATTCCAGTTAAATCACATACCATGGTTTGAAAATTCAAAAGCGCTTCAAGTCTGCCTTGGGCAATTTCTGCTTGATATGGGGTGTAGGCGGTATACCAACCTGGATTTTCTAGTATATTTCTTTTGATAACTGAAGGCACCAAACTTTCATGATACCCTAATCCAATATAAGATTTAAAAACTTTGTTCTTTGCACCTAGTATCTCTATATGGCTTAAAAATTCGTGCTCGCTGAGCGGTTTGTCTAACTGTAACGAATTTTCAAGTCGTATTTCATTTGGTATAGTTTCTTCAATCAGTTGTTCTAAACTAGAAACATTAATACGTTTCAGCATTTGCGCTTCATTTTCAGAACGAATACCAATGTGGCGCGAAGAAAATTGGTCAGTTTTCATTTTTTAGAAATCAAATTTATGTCACACAAAATTAAGTATTATATGTTTCAAATAAGCCTTAGAATCGGCGAACTGATTGAAAGTTTTTAACCAAAAAATAGAGTTATAAACACTTTGTATACTTTTGTTTAATGAAGTGGTTTTTGAAGTTTTTTGATTTTTACCTTGATGCTAGTGTTCACGTTTCTTTGGCCATAGTTTCACTGCTAGCGATGTCGAGCTTAACATTAAACATTTCGCTGGATTTTCACTTGAGCATGTTTCTATTTTTTGGATCTATAGTTTGCTATAATTTTATAAAGTATGGCATTGAAGCTGAAAAATATATCATTGTAGCAAATACCTATCATAAAAGTATTCAGATATTCAGTCTGATTTGTCTTGCTTTTGCGATTTACCACGCTCATTTTATGAATAAAAACACCTATGTAGGTATTGCAATTTTAATTTTACTTACGGCTTTTTACGCCCTTCCTGTATTACCAAAAGCTAAAAATTTGAGAAGTTGGGGCGGATTAAAAATTTTTATCGTGGCTATAGTATGGTCAGGTACAACCGTAATTTTACCTGTGCTTTTAGAAAAGATTATGCTTTCGTGGGATGTTTGGATTGAAACTATTCAGCGTTTTCTGTTGGTTTTAATCTTGCTAATTCCCTTTGAGATTAGAGATTTAGCCTATGATAAAATTGAAATGAAAACTTTACCTCAACGTTTCGGAGTTCAAGTAACAAAACGTATTGGAATACTTTTAATCGTACTGTTTTTTTTGTTACTATTTTTCAAAGATGATTATTCTAATGAAGAGTTTTTTTCAAAACTTAGTCTAAGTCTAATACTCTATGTAACCTTAAGGCTCACAAAAAGGAATCAATCAAAGTATTTTGCTTCCTTTTGGGTAGAATCTATTCCTATTTTGTGGTATTTCTTTAGTGCAGTAATTGTTGAACAGCTTATAACTTACCTTTAAGCTCTTCCATCATTTTGTGCTTGTCTTCTTCAGTCAAACTTTTCAAATTAGCTTGTTGGCATAAGGTCGTCAAATCAGTATTTTGCTTTGTAAATTTTGCACAAGTTTTACATATTAGTAAATGATATTTAAGCTTTATTTTCTCAAAAAATGAAGCTTCATCATACTGTGCCTTATTACATATCAAGGACGCTTTTTCGCAAGAAATCATTTTTAAAACCAATTTTCGTTAAGGCAATCCATGAGTGCAGCTCTTGCACGATGAATCATGACCCATAAGTTAGACGGATTAATTTCAAGTTCATTACAAATATCTTCTGTACTAACTCCTTGAATAGTTTTCATACTAAAAACCAGCGCTTGTTTTTTTGGCAATTTTGATATGCATTCATGAATAGATAAACCTAATTCTTCATTTTCAATAGTACTATTTTCAAAACTACTATAGGGGTCAGCAACCTGCTCTTCTAGCCAATCTCCTTCAGAATCGCTACTCGAGCTGTAATTCATTCGTACCTCAGCTTTTCCTTTTTTAGAGTTTATTTTACGGTAGTGGTCAATAACTTTACGTTTTAAAATAGCAATGAGCCATGTACGCTCAGCAGCTTCACCCTTAAAATTTTTAGCAGATTTGAGTCCAGCGAAAAAGGTTTCTTGAACTAAATCTTTGGCAATTTCAGAATTACTAACTCTAGCTACAGCGTAATTAAAGAGGTAATCAGCATATAAATCTACCCAATTGTCTGGATTAAGTTGGTGCGAAGTCATTTTTTTTTTGTATCGATGCAAAAGTAATAGAATTTGATTTAATTACTTTGAAATTATTATTTATTTCCATAGAATTTGCTGAAGTCATGATGGTCTATTAACACAAAATTTAACGTTACCAATTGAATGTATCTCGTCACAAGAACACTTTCAAAATAAGTCAAAAGCTATCACATAAGTATCACAAGAATATTCTAATAGTTAAACTTTGAAGGATACAGTTAACATAAAAAGAGACAAATAATAGTTGTGTCGTTAATACATCTCGAATTTGAGAATTTATGAATTAGTCTGCAATAACCCTGCTCTTTCAAGTAACGCCTCAACCTTAGGTTCAGCACCTCTGAATCTTTTATACAACACCATCGGGTTTTCAGTACCGCCTTTTGAAAGCACATGTTCTTTGAATTTTGTAGCGATTTCTTTATTGAAAATACCTTTTTCTTTGAAATAGGCAAAGGCATCTGCATCCAATACTTCAGCCCATTTGTAACTGTAATAGCCTGATGAATAGCCCCCTTGAAAGATATGCGCAAATGCGGTACTCATACATGTTTCTGGGGTGTCAGGATATAAATTTGTACCCGAAAAGGCTTCGGTTTCATGTGCTTTGACATCAGTAATTTTAGTTGGGTCTGCACCATGCCATGACATATCTAAAAGCCCAAAACTCAATTGACGTAAGGTTGCCATACCTTCTTGAAAGGTTGCTGATTCTTTTATTTTTTGAACCAATTCCATCGGAATTATTTTTCCCGTTTCATAGTGTTTGGCAAAAAGCTCAAGCGCTTCTTTTTCATAACACCAGTTTTCCATGACTTGGCTTGGAAGTTCAACAAAATCCCAATAAACAGATGTGCCTGAGAGGCTAGGGTAGGCAGTGTTGGCAAGCATACCATGCAGGCCATGACCAAATTCATGAAATAAAGTGGTTACTTCATTAAAGGTTAATAGGGATGGCTTTGTTTTAGTTGAGGGCGTAAAGTTGCAAACATTAGAAATATGCGGACGCACATTTTCTCCATCTTTTTTCCATTGTGATTTAAAGGAAGTCATCCAGGCACCACCCCGTTTTCCGGCTCTAGGATGAAAATCAGCATAAAAGACTGAAATAAAATTCTTTTCGCCATCATAAACCCGATAAGTTTTCACCTCTTCATGGTATTTGTCAATATCAATAACTTCTTCAAAATGCAGGTCGAATAACTTTTCGGCAACTTTAAAAACACCATCAATAACATTCTCTAATTTGAAATAAGGTTTCAATTGCTCATCATCTAAACTGAATAATTTTTGTTTCAATTTTTCTGAATAATAGCTGCCGTCCCATTTTTGTAATTGGTCAATGTCATCTAATTCTTTGGCAAAATCTTCCAGCTGTTTGAATTCTCTTTCTGCTGCTGGTTTTGCTTTTTCGAGGAGTTCGTTTAAAAACGAATGGACTTTCTCTGGAGTTTCTGCCATGCGTTCTTCTAGTACAAAATGAGCATGAGTTTTATAACCCAATAAATTAGCACGTTCATGTCTTAGATTTGCAATTTTGAGCACATTTTCTTGATTGTCTAAATCATCGCCTTTAAACGATTTACTTCCGAAAGCCAATGAAAGTTCTTTGCGTAAGGCTCTATTCTTGGCATACTTCATAAATGGTATATAGCTCGGATAGTCTAAGGTTAGCATCCATCCAAAATCTTTTCCTTTTGCTTTAGCGAGTTGTGCTGCTGCTTCTTTGGTACCGTCTGGTAAACCCTCTAAATCTGCTTCGTTTGTAATATGCTTTTGGTACTTGTTGGTTTCTGCCAGAATGTTTTCTCCGAACTTCAATTTAAGTTTAGCTGCTTCTGCATCAATTTCTCGCAAACGTTTCTTTTTATCCTCAGAAAGATTAGCGCCGTTTCTACTAAAACTTTTATAGCGCTTATTTAGAAGCGTGTTTTGCTCTACAGATAGATTTAAATTTTCTTTTTGCTCGTAAACTGTTTTTATGCGCTTAAATAAATCTTCATTTAGGGTAATGTCATTACCAAATTCAGAGAGTAGGGGAGAAACCTCTTGTGCAATCTTTTGTATTTCTTCATTGGTTTCAGCAGAATTCAAATTGAAAAATACACTTGAAATGCGATCTAATTGCTGCCCTGAAAACTCTAATGCTTCAATGGTATTTTCAAAAGAAGGCGTATTTTCATTTGCGGTAATTGCACCAATTTCTGCCCGTGCATCTTCCATAGCCTTTAAAAAGGCGGGTTTAAAATGCTCGTTTTTGATTTGTGAAAAAGGGGCAGTGTCAAAAGATTCTAGTAAGGGGTTCATTTTATAGATATGATATGTTTTAATTTAGATTTTTTAGGTTCAGAGTTCAGAGTTCAGAGTTCAGAGTTCAGAGTTTGCAGATTTTCATTAATTTACTGTTCACTTTTTACTGCTAACAGATTTTGCTCCATCAATAACTTTTTGTTTTAAACCTTCTTTGTAAAGAATAACCTTATCAAGAACCGCCTTATCTGAGGCTCCAATAATTTGTGCAGCTAGAATTCCAGCATTTTTTGCACCATTTAAAGCAACGGTAGCGACAGGAACACCACCTGGCATTTGTAGAATTGACAGTACAGAATCCCAACCATCAATTGAATTACTACTTTTCACAGGTACACCAATAACAGGTAGGGGCGACATTGAAGCTACCATACCTGGTAAATGAGCTGCTCCGCCAGCACCAGCAATTACCACTGCATAGCCGTTAGTGTGTGCATTTTTACTAAAATCAAATAGTTTTTCAGGCGTTCGGTGTGCTGACACAATATCAACATCAACTTCTATATCAAAACCTTTTAAAATATCAATTGCTTCCTGCATGACGGGCAGGTCGCTGGTGCTTCCCATTACTACGGCTACTTTTTTCATATCTTATTTGCTAATGACTTTTATCTTTTCTTTTACTTTTTGAGCTACTTTTCTAGCTTCAGTAATATCTTGATTCACTATGGTTACATGACCCATTTTACGAAACGGTCGGGTTTGTTTTTTTCCGTAGATATGAGGTGTAACGCCATCCATTGCCATAATCTCAGCAATGTTTTCATAGACCACATCTCCTGTATGCCCTTCTGCCCCCACAAGGTTAACCATGATTCCGGCAACTTTACTATCGGTTTTACCTAAAGGCAAATCTAATATAGCGCGAATATGTTGTTCAAATTGATTGGTAAAACTCGCTTCAATACTATAGTGTCCGCTATTATGAGGTCTTGGTGCAACTTCATTAACCAAAATTTCATCATCTTGGGTTTGAAACATTTCTACTGCAAGAATACCAATATGTTTAATTTTTTCAGAAACTTGTAAAGCGACTTCTTGCGCTTTTTCTGCTACTTTGGCATCAATACGCGCAGGACAAATCACATACTCTACCTGATTGGCTTCCGGATGAAACTCCATTTCAACCACAGGGTAGGTCACTACCTGTCCGCTTGGGTTTCTAACCACAATAACCGCCAGTTCATTTTTAAACGGAATCATGGTTTCGGCAATACATTCTTTATTGGGTAATGCATTTAAATCATCCGTAGAACGAACTACTTTTACCCCTTGACCGTCATAGCCAAATTGCGCAGCTTTCCAAACAAACGGAAATTCTAGGCCGCCGTTTTCAACAGCATCTTTTATTTCACTACCCTGGCCAAAACGGGAAAATTTTGCAGTTGGAATTCCATTATCGGTATAAAATAATTTTTGAGTAGCCTTGTTTTGAATGATTCGCAGTGCTTTGGTAGGGGGGTATACTTTTATGCCCTCTTTTTCAAGTTTCTCTAAGGCGTCTACATTTACGTTTTCAATTTCAATGGTCAAAACATCAACCTGTTTGCCAAAGTTATACACCGCGTCAAAATCCATCAAACTACCCAATACAAATTCATCACATGCGATACGGCAAGGAGCCTCATTTGAAGCTTCTAAAACTTTGGTATGAATATCAAATTTTCGAGTTTCATACAACATCATTTTTCCTAATTGACCACCACCTAATATGCCTAATTTAAAGTCAGATGAAAAGTAGTTTTTTGAATTGTATTCGGGCATTATGTAACTAGGTATTTTTATATTGTCACAAAAATACACCGAATTCTTAAAACCCACATCAGTTCTATGAAAAAGCGAAATCTAAACCCTATATTTGCCACCTGCTAAAAGCAAAGAGAATGCAACTCTATGATAAACATTTTAAACCCTATTTGACCGAAGACCAGGTGTTAGCTGCGGTTAAGAAAGTAGCAGAGGCTGTTGCTGAAGATTATAAAGATGAAACCCCCATTTTTGTTGGGGTATTAAATGGTAGTTTTATGTTTGTTGCTGATTTTCTAAAGATGTATCAGCACCCTTGCGAAGTTTCTTTTGTAAAAATGAGTTCATATGAAGGTTTAACTTCTACGGGTATTGTGGAAACATTGCTCGATTTTTCAGAAGATATTGAGGAAAAAAGTGTTATTATTCTTGAGGACATTGTTGATACAGGTCGAACTTTACAAGAGCTCGTACATATGCTTTCGAACATCAACATTAAAGAGTTTAAAATTGCTACTTTATTTTATAAATCAGAAATTTATAATGGGGAGTATACCATTGATTATTTTGGGATGGAAATTCCTAATAAATTTATTGTAGGCTACGGATTAGATTATAAAGAATTAGGTAGAAATCTAAGATCAATTTACCAACTAAACGAACCACACATGATTAATTTAGTGCTTTTTGGAAAACCAGGTGCTGGAAAAGGTACACAAGCTGAGTTTTTGAAAGAAAAATACAATTTGAAGCATATTTCAACCGGAGATTTGTTTCGATACAATATGAAAAATGATACAGAACTTGGGCAATTAGCTAAATCATATATTGATAAGGGCGATTTAGTTCCTGATTCGGTAACTATCAAAATGTTAGAAGATGCGGTTGATAAGAGTCAAGATGCAAGCGGATTCATTTTTGACGGCTTTCCGAGAACTACGGCACAGGCAGAGGCTTTAGATTCTTTTCTTGATAGTAAAGGAATGAAAATTGACGCAACAATTGCCTTAGAAGCCAATGATGAAATTTTGATTCAACGTTTATTAGAAAGAGGTAAGGTTAGTGGTAGAAGTGATGATCAAGATGAAGATAAAATCCGTAATCGTTTTGATGAGTACAATCAGAAAACCGCACCATTAAAAGATTTTTACGAAAATCAAAATAAGTTTCATAGTGTAAATGGTATTGGCGCTATTGATGAAATCACGCAAAGATTGGCTAAGGTAATCGAAGAATTATAAGCGTATCATGAATCTTCAACCAAACCTTGAGTCAGAATTGGTTTCTATAAGACCCATGGTCAATGAAGATTTTGAAGAATTATTTGGTATTGCTTCTGATCCATTGATTTGGCAGCAACATCAAAATAGTGACCGCTATACCCTTGAAAAATTCAGATTATTCTTTAATCAAGGACTTGAAGGTAAAAGTGCCTTTACCATTAGTGATAAAAAAACGCATCAAATAATTGGTAGTTCTAGGTATAAAGTTATTAGTGAAGAAGAAGGTGTAATTGAAATAGGATGGTCTTTTTTAGCCAGATCTGTATGGGGAGGTCACTATAATAGAGCGTTCAAAAAATTGATGGTCAATCATGCTTTGTTAACTTATAATAAGGTCGTTTTTTACGTACATGTCAATAATTATCGTTCTCAAAAGGCAATGGAAAAGTTAGGCGGAAAAATTTGGAAAGAGGGTAGCGCTAATTGGGTAAGACCATCAGCAGAAACTGTGACTTATGTTTTAAATCAACCTCTAGTTTAAGGTTTTATGGGAGAAAAAGTAATTGATACAAAAACAGGTTTAAAAGGATGTCTTTTTACTTGTGGCATTGCCTTTTTACTCTTTGTTCTTGCAACGGCGGGTTATCTGCTTTATATATTCTACTTTGATAATTCAATACCCTCACAATAGAAAAACTTTTAAAAAATGACTGAAGGTAATTTCGTTGATTATGTAAAAGTTTTTTTGAACTCTGGTAACGGGGGAAAAGGATCGGTGCATTTACATCGTGAAAAATATATTACCAAAGGTGGTCCTGATGGGGGCGATGGGGGTAGAGGAGGACATGTTATCTTGCGTGGAAATCCGAATTTATGGACACTCGTTACTTTCAAATTCAAAAAACATTTTAAAGCTGGTCATGGTGGTCACGGTAGTAAAAACCGTAGCACAGGAGCTGATGGTAAAGATGTATATTTAGATGTGCCCTTGGGTACTGTTGTGCGTAATGCCGAAACCAATGAGATTATTTTTGAAATAACAGAGAAAGGTGAAGAAAAAATTCTTCTCGAAGGCGGCATGGGTGGTCGTGGTAATTGGCATTTTAAATCGCCTACAAACCAAACTCCTAGATATGCACAACCGGGTATATCAGGTCAAGAGGGTATTTTTATTCTAGAATTGAAGTTACTAGCAGATGTGGGTCTAGTTGGTTTTCCAAATGCGGGTAAATCTACGTTACTATCTGTAATTACTTCAGCAAAACCTAAGATTGCAGATTACGAGTTTACTACCTTGAAACCTAATTTAGGAATCGTAGAATATCGTGATTATCAAAGTTTTGTGATGGCTGACATACCTGGTATAATAGAAGGTGCAGCTGAAGGAAAAGGTTTAGGGTATTATTTTCTGCGACATATAGAAAGAAACGCAACCCTTCTTTTTTTAATACCAGCTGATAGTAAAGATATCCGTAAAGAATATGAAATTCTTTTAGATGAGTTAAGGCGTTATAATCCTGAATTATTAGATAAAGAAAGACTGGTAGCGATATCAAAAAGTGATATGCTCGATGAAGAATTGATGACCGAAATGCGAGCTGAATTAGATAAAGAATTGGCAAACATTAGGTATCTATTCATTTCTTCTGTAGCGCAACAAGGCATTCAAGAATTAAAAGATTTACTTTGGGCGATGTTGAATTCGAATACCGAAGCTTAAAGAGTGTTAATTACGTTTCACTTTGACTACATAAGTGAACACGAGTGATTCATCAATCTTTAGATGTACGTCATAGTGCCAAGCTTTTACAAAGGTGTGAGAAACGGTATAGCTGTTCTCAATTTTTTTAACATCAGGATTAATTTCTTTTTTACTTTTTCCGTTAAAAATGGCCAAACTAATCTCTGAATCTAGGAGGTCTTCAGATGAACTAAACGTAAATTCTATATTTTCATTTTTTCGTGTATTTAAATTCATGGTAGCGGGCGCTACAGGAAATACGTTTAATTTAAAAGCTTCTTTATAGATTACCGGCCCCTCAATAAACTGTTTTAATGTTGGTGGCTTATTTAAAAGAGAAGCTTTTAGTTCAAGAGGATAATGATTTTTAATAAAAATTTCAGGAAGGGCTAAAAAATAGCCATCAAAGTAATCGGCTTCAAAACGCGCTCCGTCTTCATCAATATAAATTCTTCCGGCTGACCAAGTAGGGTCGCATAAATACCATTTACCATTTAATTCAACTGTATTCCACGAATGATTAGGAATACTTTTCTCATTAGGTATGACCGAAGATGTTCTACCATATCCGTTAATGATTTTACATTGTATATCTGCTAAACTGGCCATTTCACGAAGAATATACGCATAACCAGTACAAGCTGTTTTTTTGTGCTTGATGAGGTTTTCAAAAACTTTAGGAACTGCTTCGTCATTCCATTTTTTCAAAGCCTCTTGATCTTCAGCAAATTTTTTTCGCTTTCGAATGGTTCTTTGATATGATGAATAATCATTTTCAATGTTAGTACACACCCATGTATAAATGGCTCTAAATTTTTCAACATCAGTCTGTAATTCAGAAGTTAAATGGTAGGTAAGCACGGGTAAGTTTATAAGACTTGCCCCCGAATATTTTAGAGCTATACTATCTGCTTTTTTAAAACTGATGTGTTTAAAATCAGAGCGCTGCCCATATAGGGCAGCGTTCATCATGAATAATAAAAATAAGATTAACCTCATTATCTAAATAGGTCAATGAATTTTTTAAAGATATTACGTTTTGAACTAAAAGCTCCGTCTGAAGTTGTTACAACTTCAACTTCGCCCAATAGTGTTATGCTATCATAATCAAAGGTTATGGTAATATCAATAATTTCAGATTCACTAGCTTTTACGGTATACTCTTGAGCCTCAAAACCTATATAACTAAAGACGAGTACATCGCCTTCTTCTAGCTGCCTCGGAAATTCAAACTTTCCATCAAAATCAGTAGTGGTGCCTTCACTACTTCCTTTTAAAACAACATTCGCACCTGGTAAAGGGGCTTTGTCTTCATCTTGAACAAAACCTTTAATGGTGTATTTGTCAAAAGAAAGTCCATTTTCAACTTTGGTTTCTTTTTGAATAGTTAATTCAGTTTTTACCTCTTGCGAATTTGTCGCTAGGTCTTGCGCATTCATTGTTGGGCTTATGCATAATGCCAAAAGTGAAAAACTTAATGTGCCAAGCACACCTGTTACTAAATTTGGTTTCATTGTTGTAAACGTATTTGATTCATATGTTTTAAGCTGTGACTTTTTAAAACGGCCACATGTTTTGTCAGGCGTATTTTTAAAATGTGCTATCAACTGTTGATCTGACATTAAGGTAAAATCAATGACTTCTTTACTACAGCTACCACAATAACCTCCGTTTGAAGTTACAAGAAAATTTTCAAATTGTTCATTACACGGTTTTTCTAAGGAAATACGAGTCGAATTTTTCATAATGTATGGTTTTAGATTACAAGTCTAAACTATAGCAATATGAAGAGGAATAAAATGCATTTTGAGTGAACACTTGTTTTGAATGCGTAATAAAGCCTTCTCATTAAGTTACTTTACTCAATCAATGCTGAACTTTATAGTTAAATTACTCTGAATGGAAATTTTCTTGAATTCAATATCAATAGGTTCGGCAAGAATATCTGCATTTTTTGACATCAAACCATTCATTCTAATTTCTGCTTTGCGCGGAAAATAATCAGAGTTGTTCAAATCAGAAATATAAATGGCTTTGCCTAATTTTTGATTAAGAGGTTTTAACATAGCTTCGGCTTGCATTTTTGCCTTAAGTACAGCTTTTCTTTTTAAATCAATCTTTAGTTCTTCTAATTTAGAATACTCAGTTTTATTGATATGGACATTAGAAACCTCAATTGATTCGAGACCAACAATTACTTTACCAGCAGTTAAGGCATCATAAACCAATAGCGTATAGGCTTTGTTTTTCAATACATTAGTGCCTCTTAAAAAATACTTTTTAAAATTACTGGTTACATCTGATAGAAAAAGCTGTTTTTTGGTATTGATACCCAGATCTTTTAGTTTTTTATTCATTCGATTTTCCAATTCTTCAACTGAAATTTTGTTTTTAGTGTCTCTTTCAGTAATTAAAATTGACAAATAAATTCGGTCAGGTACTACCAAGGTATCAACCATTGCAGTTGTTTCTATATAAGGCTGGTCAATAAAGTTCTTTGTTTGTGCAAAAGTGTTGGTACACAAAGAAACTAACCATAATAAAAGTCCAATTTTTTTCATTTTAATATTTTTTGATTTTTAAAGCGATTTCAATCTACCGCCATCAATGGGTATATTAATTCCGCTAATATATCCGGCCAGATCTGATGCTAAAAAGGTCACTAAATTGGCATACTCTTCTGGGTCTCCCATTCGTTTTACAGATACTTCTGACTCCATAGTTTTTCTTACGTCAGCTTCAGATATACCTGTTTTGGCAGATTTTCTTCTTATAATTTCTTCAATACGTTCTGTATTAAAATAACCGGTTAAGGTATTATTGATGGTAATGTTATCTGGGCCAACATCCATTGTTAAAGACTTTGCCCATGCAGTTACAGCGGTCCTTATAGAATTTGATAAAACTAAATATGACAAAGGTTCTTTAACTGATACTGATGAAACATTGATAATGCGACCAAATTTATTGGCACGCATTTTTTCTAATGCTAATTCAGTGGTGTATACCACAGTTTTAAATAGAAGATCAAATGCAGCTTGGTAATCATCAATAGATTTATCTAAAGCACTACCCGCTGGCGGACCTTGCGTATTGTTGACCAATATGTCAACCGAATTGCTTTTAAAATACTCAGAAATGATATTTTTAAAACTATCAAAATTGGTAAAATCAACTTTAATATATTGATGTTTTTGACCTTTGTCTGTCGGTAAATCTGCAACAATGGCCTTTAATTTATTTTCACTACGCGACATTATGGTTACACTGGCTCCGCTTTTTGCTAATTGAATGGCGATGGCTTTACCTATGCCTGCACTACTTCCACCAACAAGTGCCTTTTTTCCTTCTAAACTTATGTTCATTTTTTAATTTTTAACTCCTATTTATACTCCTCTCTCGCCGGACTAAATACATCCATTAACTTGCACGGTGTTAATGCTTTTCCGCCATGCGGAACATTTGATTGTATGGGCACAATATCGCCTGCAGAATACACCTTAGTAACTCCATTTAAAGTAAACTGAAATTCTCCTTCTAGTACATGCATGATTTGCTCGTGAACATGTTGATGTTCGGGTACAACGGCATCTTTTTTAACATCCCAAAAAACTAAGCTCATATTTTTTGTATGCACTAGTTTACCATGATACCCTGGCATGATTTCTTTTGAAGTAATAGTAGATAAATTCAGGCTCATTTGGTTTTAAATTTAGTGCTAAGATAATTATAATGTCTTGGTTTAAAGAGCGAATTTCAATTCCTATCTTTACATTTTAATTTTTGTTAGATGCAAATTCATTTTATTGCCATTGGCGGAAGTGCTATGCACAATTTGGCCTTAGCCCTTAATCACAAAGGGTATTCTATTACCGGAAGTGACGACGTTATTTTTGAACCGTCAAGAGGTCGTTTAAAGGAGCAAGGTCTGCTAACTGAAAAGTTTGGATGGTTTCCTGAGAAAATTCACGATAAATTAGATGCCATCATTTTGGGTATGCATGCCAAACCAGATAACCCCGAATTGTTGAGAGCTCAAGAATTGGGGCTAACTATTTATTCATATCCTGAATTTCTTTATCAGCAATCAAAAGACAAAACTAGGGTAGTCATTGGGGGTAGTCATGGTAAGACTACAATCACGTCAATGATTTTACATGTTCTCAATTATCACGACATAGCAGTTGACTATATGGTTGGGGCACAGTTAGAAGGTTTTGACAGAATGGTTCATTTGACTGAAGAAAATGATTTTATAGTGTTAGAAGGAGATGAATATTTATCATCGCCAATTGATAGAAGACCCAAATTTCATTTGTATCAACCAAATATTGCTTTATTAAGCGGAATTGCTTGGGATCACATTAATGTTTTTCCCACTTTTGAAAACTATGTTGAGCAGTTTAAGATTTTTGTTGACAGTATTGTAAAAGGGGGAAGCGTAACGTATAATTTAGAAGATGTAGAAGTTAAAAAGGTGGTTGAAGCATCTGAAAATGCCATTCGCAAAATGCCCTATACAACACCTGAATATACTGTTGAAAATGGTCAGACCTTATTAGAAACTCCCGAAGGACCCATGCCCATTGAAGTTTTTGGCAAACATAATTTGAGTAATCTCGCTGGGGCAAAATGGATTTGCCAAAACATGGGCGTTGATGAAGCTGATTTCTATGAGGCGATAGCCACTTTTAAAGGAGCTTCAAAACGATTAGAGAAATTTGCAGAAGGTGCCTCAAGCGTTGCCTATAAAGATTTTGCGCATTCGCCTAGTAAGGTAGCGGCGACCACAAAAGCCGTTAAAGAACAATATCCTAAACGAAAATTAATTGCCTGTCTTGAATTACATACGTACAGTAGTTTTAATCCTGAATTTTTAAAGGAATACAAAGGGGCATTAGATGCTGCAGACGAAGCGGTGGTATTTTATTTACCCGAGTCGGTTGCCATCAAAAAATTAGATGCCGTTAGTATTGATCAAATTAAGGAAGCTTTTCAAAGAAATGACCTTAAGATTTATACTGATGCTGAAGCCTTTGCTAGCCATATTTTGAGTCTGAAATTTGAGAATTCTACCTTGCTTTTAATGAGTTCGGGCAACTATGGTCAATTAGATTTTGAGGGCTTAATTCAGAAAATGGAAGAATCAATTTAATAGACTTTTTTTAAATCAATAATCTTTAGAGTAGGAATAAAATAAAAAGGATTCTATTACGTTTTATATAAAATGTAGTACAATTCTTACAAAATGAAAAAATTACTTCTTTCTTTGATTTGTCTTTTCATTTTTCAAAAAAGCCTTAGTCAATATTTTTTAAACCTACCCACGCTGCCTGACGATTCTAATGCAGAAGAAATTGAAGTGGTTCTTGACTCTATACAAAACAAAATAATTAGTAATTACGAATCAAATAATTTTGCAGAGGTAATCAAGTATTGTAAAAAGGGTATAGAATTGTCTAATCAAATAGGCGATTATCATAAAGAATTTAAGATGACTAAGTATTTTGCGCATTCATTATTGCGGGTGGGCGATACATTACATTCAAAAAAAATCTATTTATCCTTGCTTGATATTTCGAAATCGTTAAATGATAACGATTTGTTGTTTCAAGCCAATTCAAGTTTGGGTCATTTCTTTAACCAAAAGAGAGAACTCAATAAAGCAATTGAATATTATAAGAAATCAGCTGCTTATTTAGATGATTTCAATGATGGGCGGTATTACTTTTTGCAGTTTAATTTAGCTGCAGTTTTTTTAGACTTAAATGATATTCAAAATACTAATCTTCATTTAACTGAAATGCAAAAACAAATGGAGATAGGTGTGCCCCGCCCAGCGCAAACAGCCTACTTTCTTACTACAGGCAGGTTATTTTTAGTAAAATCGCAACCTACAAAAGCTCTTGATAATTTTAAAATTGCTCTTGAAATTGCTGAAGATGAAGAACTTTCAAACGATATAATCAAAGCTTACGAGTCATCTATAAAGGCCTTAACTCAAATGAAGAATTATAAAGAGGCGTTAGAGATGAGAGAAAGATTAGACAAATATTCTGACGAAAATTTAGAATTAGAGAAAGATAAGGCTATAAAGGAAGTGATTGCTAAAATGAATCTTGAACAGTATAAACAAGAATTAAAAGCAAAAGATTTAGAAAACGAACTCATTTTGCAAAGGGCAAAAAGGAATGAACTTTTTGCCTACATTCTGATTTTTGCTTCATTAATTCTATGTGTTCCACTAGTTTTTTTATATACTTCTCAGCATAAACGCAAGAAATTAGTTAAAAGTCTTAAAGACAAAAATAAGTTATATATCACTGCAAAAACTGAAGCAGAAAGGTTAGCTAAACTAAAGAACAGCTTTTTATCGGGCATTACTCACGAACTGCGCACACCTCTTTACGGAATTATTGGTATTGCGTCTATTTTGAAAGAGGATAAGCAATTACACTCGCATAAAAAAGACATAGATAGCCTTAATTTCTCAGCAGATTATTTATTATCTATGATAAATGACCTTCTATATTTAAACAGATTAGAAGAATTTCAGAATAAGAAGTTAGAACGCAAGCCATTTGAACTTCACAAATTGGTATACAAAATTGTAGACTCATTTGAGTTTATGAAAGAAAAAAATAGCAACGAATTAAATATTATTATTGAACCAAATGTGCCTAAATACATTTATGGCGATGATACAAAACTCTCTCAGATTTTAATTAATATCATCAGCAATTCGTGCAAGTTTACTGAAGAGGGTAGAATTACGGTTGCTATACAGGCCTCAAAAAATTTAGAAGAAAGAATGAATATTCATTTTTGTATAGCTGACAATGGCATGGGTATTTCTGAAGATAAACAGGCCATTATATTTAATGAATTTACTCAAGATTCTAAGAGTGTGAAATTTGAAGGCTCTGGTCTAGGGCTTGCCATTGTAAAACGTTTACTTGAATTACATGATTCTAAAATCACCTTGAAGAGTAAAAAACATGAAGGCACAGAATTCAGATTTACTATTGCCTATGAAATTGCCAGGGAATCAGAATTTGATAAAGAAGATAAAATTGAAACAATTGATAAATCTGTTGACGGAAGCCATATTCTAATTGTTGATGATAATAAATTAAACCGGTTGGTTACAAGAAAAGCGCTAGAACGAAATAATTACACATGTTCTGAAGCTCAAAATGGAGAGGTAGCTGTACAAATGGTAAAGCAGGAAGTATTTGATTTAATTCTTATGGATTTGAATATGCCAATCATGGATGGTTTTGAGGCCACCAAAATCATACGTGAATTTGAAACTGAGTTACCAATAATTGCCCTAACTGCTATTGATCCAAGTCAGCTAAATATGAAGCTCGAAGAAATTGGCTTTACAAATTTGATTATTAAACCCTACGACATTAATGAATTTTTAAGCATTATCAAGAATAGCTTTTTGTCAACTACTCAAATTTAAGCCCTATTTAGCGCAGTCAATTTTTGACTAATATTTGTAAATTGTCTTTTGTTCCTCTTTCTAGAATACCCCTCATTTAGTCAAGTTGGGTGCGAAAAACACTTCTTAATTAAAATATACCCTGCTGAAAATGTGTCAGTTTGAGTTCTTTTGGTAAAGATTTTGTAATCTTTGATTTATGATGAAATCAAAACGAAAATCTTTTTCAATGATTTTAGGATTATTTTTTAGACGAAATATAGCAATTGTATTGACAGCCTTTATGTTAGGAATGTCTAACGTAATTCTTGAAGAAGAGCGGTCAATTCATGATACTCGGGCGAAAATAGAATATCATGAGTTGCAGATTGAAGATGATTAAATACCAAATTGCTTGAGGTGGTGGTCAAGGTGTTTGTATTGAACTTTACCCCATTGCTCATGGGTAAATTTACCGAACAAAGGATGCGGATTCCAACTCGTTCTATTTCTACATTCATAAAACTGATTCACTAAATCTTTCAATTTTGTTTTTTCATTAGTTATATCTTTTGGCTCTTTAGCTTTTAAATTAGGAGCAGTAGGTAGGTTTTTTCGAAAAGGCTTCTCATTATACATTTGTTTTTTAAAAAAGAGCTTCACAAAAAGATTTCCGTTGCCTTGATTCTTGTTTTTAACCCCAATTGCCAACGGAAATTGACAATGCCACGCCATTTGACCAGGGGTCATTTTGCCCCATTGTCTTTCTGAATTTTCATGCAATGAATCAATTCTTTTAAGAATTTCATTGTGAGTGCTTTGATCAAACAAAGATTTCATAGGTATGTTATTTAAAACAAAAATAGGACGAAATAAAGAATGATGTATATGTAAGATTTATCTTATTTTTAACAAATGCAGTTTCAACCTATAATTTTATCTATTAAATTTTGGTCAGATGATGACAAACCCCGAGAAAAGCTTGTACAAAAGGGGCGTGCTATGTTATCTGATGCAGAGCTAATAGCAATTTTGATAGGTTCAGGTAATAGAAATGAGAGCGCTGTTGAACTTTCAAAAAGGATATTGGCATCAACAAATTACAGTCTCAATGAATTGGGTACACTGAGCATCAAACAGTTAATACAGTTTAAAGGTATTGGCGAGGCAAAGGCCGTTACCATTGCAGCGGCCCTTGAAATTGGACGTCGAAAAAGAGGCGAAGAAGCGATGAAAGTTGCTAAAATTTCAAGCAGTAAAAGTGTTTTTGAATTACTACAACCAAAACTTGGAGACCTAAAGCATGAAGAATTTTGGATTGTTTATTTGAATAATTCTAACAAAGTCTTGCAAACTTCACAGCTTAGTAAAGGTGGTATTACGGGTACTTTAGTAGATGTTAGACTGGTTATGAAAGAAGCTTTAGAAATTGGTGCAATAGGGTTGATATTAGCACATAATCATCCGTCAGGAACCTTGAAACCCAGTCAAGCTGATCAACAAATAACCCAAAAATTAAAAATTGCAGCATCAGCCCTCGATATTAAAGTTTTGGATCATTTGATAATTACACAAACTGCCTATTTCAGTTTTGCTGATGAGGGAGTGTTGTAACCTATTTCAAATTTGTATTTTTGATGATTCATGCTACTTATCTATACCCATAAAATAACACCGCGTTTTAGTTATATAATGACTCAAATTTTTACGCGAATTTTGGGTGTAGAAGTTGGTTTTACTACTAAGGTTGAAGATTTTATAAAGCATAGTGGTGCAAAAATTACTTATACAAAAAAACCACTTCAAAACGAGTTTTTCATAAGAAGCAAAGGCTTACTTGATGAAAATGGTATTAATGATATTCAAATTGATATGGCCGAATGGCAGGGCATACCTTGCTTTTTTTCAACCAACAACCAAGGCAGTATACCCTTTGATATTTTTTCAGCAAGTTTTTATTTGATAAGTAGATATGAAGAGTATTTACCTCATGTAAAAGATGAACACGGAAGATTTTCTGCGAAAGAAAGTTTAGCTTTTCAAAACGGATTTATAAGAAAACCCGTGGTTGATATATGGGCCTTCATGCTTTTAAAAGAATTGAAGTTAAAATTTCCGGACCTGAAATCTAAAGAAAGGTTTTATAACTATACATCAATAATCGATGTAACCACCTCGCATAGTTTTGCTCATAGAAATTTTGTTCGCAGTATTGCGGGCCTGTTTTTAGATATTGTGAAATTCAAATTTAAAAGGGTATTAAATCGAGTAAAGGTCTGGTTCAACCCCAGCAAAGACCCTTACAATAATTATAAATATCTTGTTGATTTGCATAAGAAATTGAAGGTTAAAAGTAAATTCTTTTTTCAATTTGCGCAGTACTCCTCTTTTGATAAAAATATCGCACCCAGTAATAACAAATTTCGTTTTTTGATAAAATCAATTGCTGATTATAGTGAAATTTCCCTTGTAGCCTCGTATAGCTCTTTTTATGATAATGAACTTTTGAAACAAGAAAAGAAAAATTTGACCTCAGTGGTTCATAGGCCAATTACCAATTCACGTATGCGCTATAATAGGGTTGATGTACCGGTAACCTATCAAAACTTGTTGGCCGCAGAGTTCACTGATGATTTTACTATGGGGTATACCCATACAATTGGTTTTAGAGCAGGCACCTGTACTCCTTTTTATTTTTATGATATCAGTCAAGAAGTGAAACAAGCTATTAGAGTGCATCCGTTCGCTTTTCATGATTACGCTTTTACTAATTATACCCGTAATCAGGTTATTATGACAGAAATGACAAGTGTTTACAATGAAGTGAAAAATGTAAATGGCGAGTTTATAAGTATTTTTTCAAATGAACTATTAGGTGCAGATGGCCCTCTTAATTGGAAAAAACTTTATGCCTCTGTAGTAGAAAATTTCAATGATTAAAGGCATAACTGACGTATTTTTTGATTTAGATCACACTTTGTGGGATTTTGAAAAGAACTCTGCATTAACCTTTGATAAAATTTTAAAAAAGAATCAAGTAACTGTAAAACTTGAAGATTTTTTAGAAGTTTACATTCCGGCGAATCTAGCTTTTTGGAAGTTATATCGTGAAGAAAAGATTACCAAAGAGGCGCTGAGGTATCAAAGATTAAAATCTGTTTTTGATACACTCGGCTATCAAACCTCAGACGAACTTATTTACACCTTATCAGAGCAGTATATAAAGTATTTATCTTCGTACAACCACTTATTTCCGTATACCTTTGAAATTTTGAACTATTTACGCCCAAAATATAGCTTACATATTATTACCAATGGTTTTGAAGAGGTTCAAAATAAAAAGATGCGAAAATCGAACATAGTTGAATATTTCGATCAGATTATCAATTCTGAAATGGCAGGAGTAAAAAAGCCAAATCCTATTATTTTTGAGTTGGCGTTAGAACTGGCTAATACAACAGTAGAAAAGTCAATAATGATTGGTGATAGTTTAGAAGCTGATGTTATAGGCGCAAAAGACGTAGGTTTTAAGGTAATTCATTTCAATGCCCACAATGAACCAAAGCATGATATTTGTCCTATCATTACTGACTTAAAGGAAATAAAAAGATTTTTATAGAGTTATACTAGTAACGCTTTGAATCTTTTTAAATAGTAATCTATAATAGGAAAGTTTTATGCGAAGATTTGTAGTCATTTGTGCAATTGCAGCTAGTTTGGTTTTCATTTCATGCACAGAATCAATTGATAGTTCACAAGTTGAAGACTTAAATGTTACGCCCACTTTAGAAGCTAGTCTTTTATACATTGAAGCATCAGAAGGTGTAATTAATAGTTCAACAGATACTAGTGTTTTTAGTAATGAATTCAATTTTGATGCTTTTAGCACAGAATTATTTGCTGAACGTGTACTTGACGGTTCAATTACCTACGTAGTTACAAATACCACTAGTAAAGATCTCGATATTGAAGTTGAGTTTTTAGATGCTGCACAAAATGTTCTAGATACTGAGTTTTTCGATATTCAATCGGCACCTTCTACAGTTATTCAAAGAGAAATTTTTTATGGTCCGTCAGGTAGAAACCTTGATATCATTCGAAATTTAACAGAAATACGAGTTATTGCTGTTAATTTGAGTGACACTACAAGTACTTCGACTGAAGATGACCCAATGATAACATTACAATCTTCAGCTAAATTCAGAGTAAGAGTACGATGAACCCCCGTCCCCTAATTGTTATCTTCATACTTTTCGCGTGTCTTTTTGTCAACGGGCAAAATAAACAGTTGCTTTATGATTTTTCTGATATACCTCAGTCTTTGCTTAGTAACCCAGCCACAGATGTAGATTTTAAATGGTACGCCGGTGTACCGGGGCTTTCAGGGCAATCATTTTATTTTGGTTCTAGTGGTGTATCAGCCTTTGATTTATTAGCAAATGATGGTGTTGATTTCAATAGTAAGGTTAGAAGCGTCTTAAATTCAATGAAAATATCTGACGAACTAAGTGGCAATTTCCAGGCTGAAATGCTAAATATTGGTTGGCGCGGTAAAGACAATAACAATTTTTATTCTTTAGGTGCATACATAGAAGGTGATGCCATTGGGTACTGGTTTAAAGACTATGCACTGTTAGCGTTTGATGGTAATGCTGATACTTTTAGAAGATTTGATTTAAGTCATTTGAAAACTAGAGGCGGGGTAGTAGCTGTATATCATTTTGGTATTAATAAAAGAGTAAGCAGTGAATTGCTTCTTGGGGCTAGGGCAAAAATTTATTCTGCAATTGTTGATTTTAGCTCGACTAAGAATGAAGGTTTTCTGCAAAATACAGCTGGTCAAAACAATCTCTTGAGAACAACACTTGATGCCGATTTAGAAATGCGTACTTCTGGTCTTAATGTGTTACGTGCCGCTGAAGAAGAAGAATTGGCAAGTTTAATTACCAAAAGAGCGCTATTTGGTGGCGATTTAGGAATTGGTTTTGATTTAGGGCTTACCCATCAAATAAATGATCAATTGGTATTTACAGCAAGTCTTTTAGACTTGGGTTTTATTTATCATTCATCAGATCCGAAAAACTGGACTATCAACGGTAGTGCAACTAGTGAAGGTGTCGAAATATTTTTACCAGGTGCGTTACTGAATCCTGATGAAGATTTTTATCAAGTACTCGTAGATAGAATTGAAGAATTGGCACCTTTTGAAGAGAATTTAGATGCTTATTTCGCATTTAGACCTACAAAACTAAATGCTTCATTACGTTATAATTTTGGTAAACAAATTGAACGTGATATAGATTGTAATTGTGGGCCCTATGCAACGGCCAATTCAGTGCCACCCAAATATTCAAATGCGATTGGGGCTCAACTATATGCAATAAATCGACCTAGAGGTCCACAAACCGCCTTGACAGCCTTTTATTTTAAAAGAATTGGTGCCATAGGTGCTTTAAAAGCGACCTATACAATTGATAAATTTTCTCAAACTAATGTTGGTTTGGGGATTAATGTTCAGGCAGGACCAGTAAACATGTACTTCATGGCAGATAACCTGTTCGCCTACCAAAATGTTTTAGATACCAATTATGTGTCTTTTCAGTTAGGATTAAATATCATATCTTGGGGCAGTAAGCAATAAAACATCAAAACTAAACATTGATGTCTTATGTTTTGTTTGGCACGTTTTTTTCATGTGCTAGGGTATTAACTGAAAATTGAAAAAAGTGAAACACTATATCTTATCTCTTGTTATTCTTGTATGTATGATTCAACACCTTCATGCACAATTCGATGATTACAAATATGTTGTCATACCAAATCGCTTTGAAAGTTTTGACAATGATAATCAACATCAATCTAGTTCTTTGGTTAAAAGCTTGTTTAATAATGAAGGCTTTACCACCGTTCATGCAAGTTCTTTACCCACTGATTTACAAGAAAATAGATGTTTAGGAGTATATGTAGGTATAGCTGATGAATCAACCATGTTTACTACAAAGACCACTTTGGTTATGAAAGATTGTGGTGGCCAGGTAATTTTTTCTAGCCATCAAGGTAGAAGCAAGAAAAAAGATTACAAAGCCTCCTATACTGAAGCAATTAAAGATGCATTTAATGCTTTTAAAGGAATGTCTCATAATTACTTAGATAAAACGCCAAAAGAAGAAACGGTTACCCTCAACTTCAAAGATGATGTGAAGTCATTAGAGGATAAAAACAATATGAATCAAAAGCAAGATGAAATGATAAAGCAAGTTGCTACCACAGAAACGCAATATTTTGAAGATAAGACACCGGTTTCATCTACGTTTGAAAAGGCAGCAATGAATGAGAAGAATGATATGGATGAAAAACAGGAAGTGGCACAACAATTACCCATTGAGTCAAACATGCCTGAGCAGACTGGCAGTTCAGATAAAGTGAGTGACATGGTAATGACTAATAATTTTGGAACCTTATATGCACAAGAAATTTCAAACGGTTTTCAATTAGTTGACAATATGCCAAAAGTTAGAATGAAACTACGTAAAAGTTCATCGCCAAATGTTTTCTTTGCCATCACAGAATCCATAAACGGAGTAGTTTTTTCGCAAGCAGGTAAATGGATTTTCGAATACTATATTCAAGATGAACTAATCTCTAAAGAATTAAATATTAAATTTTAGAGTTCGTATTTATTTTTCCAACGTTTTTTTAGAAAATCGGTAATCGCTTTTTCTCGTTGATTACTTCCTGGCTTATATAAGGCCGTTCCTGACAATTCTTCGGGTAAAAACTCTTCGTCAACAAAATTGTTTTCGTAGTTATGTGCATACTTGTAATCTTCACCATACCCAAGGTCTTTCATTAGTTTTGTTGGAGCATTTCGCAGAGGTAAAGGCACTGAAAGATCACCAGTTTGTTTAACCAATTGTTGGGCTTTACCAATAGCCATATAGCTGGCATTACTTTTTGGCGAGCTTGCCAAATAAATGGCACATTGACTTAGTATTATGCGCGCCTCAGGGTACCCAATAGTAGTTACTGCTTGAAATGTTGAATTCGCAATTACTAAGGCAGTGGGATTGGCTAGGCCAATATCTTCTGAAGCTGAAATCAACATTCTTCTAGCTATAAATTTTACATCTTCTCCACCTTCAATCATTCGTGCAAGCCAATATACAGCTCCATTAGGATCACTACCTCGAATTGATTTTATAAATGCCGATATAATATCATAATGCTGTTCTCCAGTTTTATCATAAAGTACTGTGTTTTTTTGCACCTTACTCATAACCAATTTATCTGTTATGGTAATCTTTTTCGAATCTTCTGAATTGATTACTAATTCAAATATATTCAGCAATTTTCTGCCATCGCCCCCCGAAAAACGCAATAAGGCTTCCGTTTCTTTGAGTATAATGTTTTTTTCTTTAAGCAAGCTATCTTCTTCAATGGCACGCTTTAAGAGTGCTTCTAAATCTTCTTTTCCAAAGGCATTTAAAATATATACTTGACATCTTGAAAGTAATGCTGGTATAACCTCAAAACTTGGGTTTTCAGTAGTAGCACCAATTAAAGTTACCCAACCTTTTTCAACGGCACCTAAAAGTGAATCTTGTTGAGATTTACTGAATCTATGAATTTCATCAATAAACAAAATTGGGTTTTTAGCAGTAAATAAACCGCTACTATCTTTAGCTTTGTTTATGACCTCGCGAATATCTTTAACACCGCTATTTATAGCACTAAGGCTATAAAAAGGTCTTTTACTTTCATTTGCGATTATGGTTGCTAATGTGGTTTTTCCGGTACCAGGCGGTCCCCATAAAATTAACGAAGGAATTGTGCCACGCTTAATTTGAGCCGTCAATGAACCATTTTCGCCAACTAAGTGATTTTGGCTTATATATTCTTTAAGGTTCTTTGGGCGTACCCTTTCTGCTAGTGGTTGATTCATGCAGTAAATGTAATGAATAAAATAAATGACGATTATTTATGTTAGTACCTTTAACGGCGCATATATTATTTTTATCAAATGGTTGAACAGCAATATTTTAAGTTTTCGAATTCAGTCTTAGTCGCACCATTATTGGCTATTCTCTCAATATGGACGGTATTTTGGATTGAATTGAAATTTAAAATTAACTTAAATGATTTAGGTATTTATCCGAGGTCTTTAAAAGGATTAAGAGGTATATTTCTGAGTCCGTTTATACATGGTTCGCTCCAACATTTATACAACAACACAATTCCGCTGGCTATTCTAACCGCCTCTCTTTTTTACTTTTATAAAGAGGTGGCTATCAAAGTTCTAGTCATTGGGGTTATCGGGGCAGGATTATTTACATGGATAATTGGCCGACCATCTTTTCATATAGGTGCTAGTGGTATTATTTATCTTTTAGCAAGTTTTATTTTTTTCAAAGGTATTTTTACTAAGTATTACCGTTTGGTAGCGTTGTCATTAATGATTGTCTTTGTTTACGGCGGCTTGCTTTGGTACATATTTCCTATCAAGGATGAAATTTCTTGGGAAGGTCATTTAGGGGGATTTGTATGCGGGTTGTTATTGGCTGCCATGTTAAAATCAAAAATTCCGTCAACTAAAAAGTATGTTTGGGAAGAAGAAGATTTTAATGAGGATGATGATGCCTTTTTACAACATTTTGATAAAGACGGAAATTTTATTGAAACCCCAAAAGAGGAGATTGATACAGAAAGTAAATCCTTAAAAATTATTTACAACTTCAAAAGAAAATCTAATGATTCGGTTGACTAAATAGTTCGCATTTTAGCTTTTTAATCTTTGTCTTACCACTTCATATAAAAAGACTCCGCAAGCCACAGATACATTTAAAGATTCAATTTGACCCAACAACGGAAGTTTGGCTAAGTGATCTGATACCTTTAAAATTGATGGAGAAATACCTCTTCCTTCTGACCCCATGATAATGGCACAGCCTGAATCAAAAGAAATATCATAAACAGATTGTTTTGTTTTTTCAGTAGCAGCAATTACTTTTATGCCCGAGGCCTGTAAAAGAAATACAGCGTCTTTAATGTGGTCTACTTTTATAATTGGAACTTTGAAAGCTGCACCCGCTGACGTCTTTATGGTGTCAGCAGTAACCGATGCACCTCCTTTTTTTTGAATGATGATAGCATCAACGCCAGTGCATTCAGCCGTTCTAATTATTGCTCCGAAATTACGTACATCTGAAAGTTGATCAAGAAGAAGAAATAACGGATTTTTTTTAGTTGAAATTATTTCTTCAACCGTATCGTGAATACTATGAAAAGCAATAGGAGAAATATTCGCTACCACACCTTGATGATTGTTTCTGGTTAATCGATTCAGCTTTTCAAGGGGTACATACGAGTTTGATATTTGATTTTTTCTAAGAAGATGTTCTAATTCTTTAAATAAAGGGCCTTTTAAGCCTCTTTGCATAAAAACCTTATCAATGTGTTCTTTTGAATTAATAGCTTCAATAATAGCTCGTATGCCGTAAATTTGAGTCGTTTTCTGCATTGCACCAAAGGTAAAGAAAAACCATCTTGAAAATGATTCAAGATGGTTTCAAAAAAAGTTGAATATCCCTTAGAGATATAAAAATTAGAGTCCGTTTAAAAAATCGATTAGGCGATACAGTTCGGTTACTGATTTTATTTTGATTTTATTTTCCTTCAAAAATTTTGCTGCTGCCTCTTTTTCACTGTCTTCAACCATTTTTAGAATCTTAGCATTAGAAAACTCAACTTGTTGAAGTATTGTTCCGCTTTTATTTTCAAAATAGTATTGATCTGTTTGATTGAATCGAGCAGGTCTTCCTTTTTCAAACGAATTTGCCGCTTTTTTGGCATCTTTAAAAGTTACACCTAAGTGATGGTATAATTTATAGTTTCCATCTCTTAAAAGGGTCAAATACCCGTTTTTGGTATACCCTTTCTTACTGATAAAAGTTTTAAAGCTCATCGGTTTTCCTTTAACCAAAATACTAATTTTTTTATCTTTAGAAAGTGCTCTAATTGGTATAGACGCTATGTTTTGTTCTTTAATTTCTATTTCTTCATTGTAGGCATTATAGCGATAGTAGACTGTACCTTGGTTTTCTTTACCATAAAAAAGCGTTGTACCTTCAAAGTTATTTGATAAATAGGGAGACCCCTCAATGGTCTCGTCTTTAAAATTCGTTTTTTTATTTGATTCATCAATTGAACCAAGAGCATATTGGTATAGTGCCTCAGTTTGAAAACCACTAGCTGAGTAATTTTGTGGTTGACCTGCTAATTGTGCATAACAAATAGTGGAACAAAATAATAGACTTAGAATTGTTGCTGATTTACACATGACTTCACGTTTTTATTTAAAGTAAGAAATTTGTTTAATATTCTTACAAATTTTATCAAGTTTTTAACAAAAAAAGGTTGGCATAAAAGCCAACCTTTTTAATATTCTTTCAAAAAATATTTAAATATTACCGTTTAAATAATCAATAATTTTGAAAACACCATACTCATTTTTGAGGTCAATCTTATTTTCTTTAATATGAGCCTTCACGTCTTCAACTACCTCAGGTGGTAATAATTTGAATAGTTTTCTTTTGCTTAATTCTAATTCTTCAAGCCTGTTTCTTCCTTCAACTTCTAAATAATGTTGTGTGAATTGTGTGAAACGAGCTGGTTTAGCAGGAATAAAAGAATTCTGTGCGCTCTGGCTCTGGGTGTATTTAACATCAATTCTTTTATAAAGGTTGTATTTTCCTTCTCTTAATTGTGTTAAATACCCATTTTGAGTTAGTTTCTTATTATCAATATACGTTTTGAATTGTATGGTATTACCATTCACGGTAATTAATCTTATCTTTTTATCTCTATTTAAAGTACGAATGTTTGCACCTGGTAAATTAACATCAGAAATTTCAATTTCTTCATTGTATGCATTATATCTATAAAATATATTACCCTCAAAATCATCTCCATAAAATAACTTACCTGGTAAAAATATTTCACTAGTATATGCAGAACCAATAATGCCACGTTCTTTTTCTGTCAGTTTTTCTTTTCTTTGCTCTAAGGGCCCAAGTAGATAATTTAATCCTGCAGAGGTTCCGCCAACACCTCCAACATTAAACACGGATCCAAGAGATTGACCAAATGCGGCATTAAATCCTAGAAATGTAAAAAAGACTATAAATAAATTTTTCATGATTTTTTTTAAGGTCGCTAAAATAATAAAAATACTTAAGCGAATTATTGAATTAAATGTTAATTAAGTGATTAAAAATACTACAAAATGTATTTGTACCAGTTTTAAATAGTTACAAATTTTTAACCAAGTTTTATGCCAAAGCGACTTTATAAATTTAATTATTTTTTATGAAGCTTAAAACTGGTCCGTTATTTTGGGTGGCCAGAATAATCAACTCCTTTTTGGTTTGAATTATCTCTAAATCTTTGATGTCACTATTGAATAATAAGGCTGAAGATGTCCAATCTAATGGGGTATAGTTGTTTTTTTGGTTAGAAATCAAAACCCTACCTGAAGTGGCATCTAGTCTTGGGGTTTCAACTTCAGTGCTGTAGATATTACCCGCGAGAATAACATCTTCATAACCATCATTGTTCACATCAATAAAACTACTTGCCATAATAGGTGCGAATTGTGCTTCATTGGGCAAATACTCAAACCTGAATTGACTGTTACCCTTATTGATTAAGATAATCGATTTGAATTCTGTAACCTCTGCTGAGTATGACGTTTCTAGTCCTTCGCCATAAATATCATCTAAATTGGCATTGGCAAATTCTGAGTAGCTTTTAAATTTTTGTTTAATAAAAGGCATTTGCTGCGATGAACATTCACGACCTCTAACAGGTACATAGGCCCCTTTATATTGCTTACTTAATACAATATCTTTTGTGCCATTACCATCAAAATCATTAGCATAAACCTTGAATGGCTTTTTTTCACTTGCAGTAAATTTAATGTTGGTGCCCACGTTACCTACTAAATAATCAGGTAAACCATCATTATTGATGTCGGTTTCTCGTATAGAAAACCACCATCCTTTTGGCAATTTGACCTTATTTTCTATTCTTTTGAAAAGTCCATTTTCATTTTTAAAAACACCAATTTCAGACCATTCACCAACAGCTATGAAGTCAACATAAGCATCATTATCAATATTGGTTGCGATGATACTATTGATAATACCGAAATCTTTTAATTCAGGAGCCTTAATTTCAGTGACGTCAATAAGTTTACCGTTTCTGTTCTCATATAGTGTGGAGGAACTCGGTACTGGATATTGGTTGGGTATAATTCTATTACCCACCAAGAGATCTTGATCGTCATCATTGTCAAAATCAATTGCGCTTACAGTTTTACCGCTCTTTGGAAATTTTTCTAATGCAGAACTAACCATTTTGGTCATGTTACCCCTGCCATCATTTAGGTATATGCGATCAGCGTAATACGAAGAATATTGTGCAAATTCATTACCCCCACTTACCACATAAAGGTCTAGATCATTGTCATTGTCAAAATCAAAAATGGCCGCTTGCATATCTTCAGATATTTTATCGTGTTCGAATACGCTATTTTCTTTTTTGGTAAACTTTCCGGAGGCTTTTTGAAGGTAAATTGCGCCTGGCTGACCTGAAGCACCACCAATAAAGAAATCATCTAAACCATCTCCATTAAAATCTCCTTTACTTATAAATGGTCCTAGAGTACTTTGTTTATAGGGTAATAATATTTCCTTTTCAAAATCATCATACTGATTTTCTTGATGTAAAAAGTCGATTCCTAGTTGTTCCGAATTTATTTCTTTAAACACTGATGAAACATTTTTTATTGATGGACTATTTTTTAATTGGGCATCTCTTTTATCTACTAGTATGGTGGAATTTGTAGAAATTTCATGCTTCGTAACACTATGACCGTCAGGCCATTCAACTTTAAGAGTGTCAATTATCTCAGTTTGACCAAGACCAAAATGGGCTGCTTTTTCATGGGCAGATCGATACCCACGTACCCTTCTCGTTTCTATAAATTGACTTTTGTCTTGATAATGAATTGTGACCTTCGGGAAAGATTCAGAAATATCAGATTTTGTTTTAACTTTTAGATAATTTCCTAAATTATTATCAATTGACATGTTTTGATACAAGAAACAATTCTCATCAATATTATTGACCACAATGTCTAAATCACCATCATTATCTAAATCGCCAACAGCACTACCGTTACTGAATGAAAAATCTGCTAAACCCCAATCTGAAGCTCTTTCCTCAAAATTTAACCCTCCTTTATTTTCAAAAAGTATATTCGCTAATTTTTCAGATGGCATTTCATTATAGAGTCTTTTCTTAACCTCAATGGGCACTTGATTTTTATATTGAACTTTAGCATTGAACACCTTTTTTTGTAAATCATTGTCAAGGGCATATCTGCGATAGCCATTGGTAACATATACATCTTTATCCTCATCGTGGTCAAAATCAGTCATTAAAACTGACCAACTCCAATCTGTATTTGCCATACCCGTTGATTGTGCAATGTTTGAATATTTATTAAGTCCTGTATTTAGCTGTAACGAATTGTACATGTATTGATGATGATAATTCGCCTCATTAATCAGATAGTCAAATCTTTTGGTATTCATTGAAGCCATCAAGGTTTTAGAGCGCACGTGGTCATTAGCAGCCATATCAAGAACAAAAATGTCTTGTAAGTTATCATTGTTTATGTCAGCCACATCGAGCCCCATGCCATAAAAAGAAACATGGTTAGTATACGTTTTAATTTCATCTTTAAATGTACCGTCGTGATTATTAATAAATAGAGCATCAGGTATGTAGTAATCACTCGCGATATAAAAATCAAGCCAACCATCATTGTTAAAATCAGAAACGGTAAGCCCTAAACCAAAAATTGGTTGTTCTATGCCACTTTCTTTGGTAACATCAACAAATAGACCATTGTCATTGCGATAAAGATGTGATGAATTGTATTTTTGATTTTCTTGGTTTTGAGATACAATTCTTGATAAGCTAATGGGATCATATCCATAAAGCTCATTTTCATTCATGACCAAACAATCTACATCACCATCATTATCAAAATCAAAAAATACTGATTGAGTTGAGATACCGTCATCTGCTAGACCGTATAATTCTGCTTTTTCTTCAAAAATTAGATTTCCTTTATTAATGTAGAGACAATTTTTTCTTTTTTCACGATTAAAAGGCCCACCTTGTGAGATATAAATATCAATTAAGCCATCATTATTTATATCGACAAAGGTTATACCGTTTGCCCAAATTTTTCGATCATTGATGTTTGCCTGAGTTGAAACATCTTCAAATTGAAGATCCCCATTATTTTTAAAAATTTTGTTTTCAATTTGATTTCCACAAAAGAAAACATCTAAAAGGCCATCATTATCAAGGTCTTCGACGCCTACACCTGCACCGTTATAGAAATAATCGTAATTAAAAAGATTTTCTTTTGTTTCTAAATTTTCAGAAATGGAGTTTTGAAAAAGTAGTTTTGAATGTCGAGTATTAACTTTTTTGAATATTTTTTGCTCACTATTTGTAGCTTGTGATGAATTTTCATTGTTTGATTCATCTTTCTGTTTACAAGAATAAATTAGTAAACTGAATACTAATATTTTAAACAAAATTTTGCTCATATTTATTCTTGTACAAAGTAATAGTTCAATTTTTCTTGCGCAATAGCGAATAGCATTATAAATCAAGTAAACGTATTTCTGGTGCATTTTTATCATAATGATATGCTCTCCAAAATAGCCCTGGAGTTTCAAATTTCCAAACTACTTCTCCTTCTTCAGTTACTTCCCAAAAACCAAAGTCACTTTCAGCAATAAGCCTATTTCCATTAGATAAAAGGTCTACTCCCGAAAGTCTACCTGCAAATAAATTTGTGTCGGTAAAACTCCACACAACTGTGGGTTCATTATCAGAGTTTGGAGTTAAAGGTTTGAATTCTGAAATATCGAATTCAAAAACCTCAGATTGTTCTTTTGCGACTCCGTTGGCAAAAACTAACAAACTACCCGTTTTATTTCCTGAGAGTAGGTTAGGGTGGTGGTTTAGATCAAATCTTCTTATACCTTCATTGTTTTTATAGGCACGAGGGTTACCAAATCGATAAATTAGATCACCCCCTTTATTGAAATTACCTCCTGAATTTGATTTTGATTCTTCAATAGTAGTACTGTGGTCAATAACCCATATTTCACTATAAAAATTTGCGCTTATAAAAATGAGATCTCTTTCAGCATCATAAGCAATGCCATTAGCATGGCTTATATCACCGTCATTATTAGAAACTTCTAAATAATTTACATCAACACGTTGCGCATTTTCAACCACGCTACCAAAATGTTGTTTTGACTCGTCAAAATCTTGAATCAAATGATCCCATAGATACCACGACCAAACAATTTCATTGGTAGCAGGATTTATTTCTAGAATTGCGTCTAAGACTAATTGAGTTCCTTCAGAGAAACCAATTGCATTTGCTTCTTCTATTGATTTTTTTTCCCAGGTTTGAAAAAGTATATTACCATTGGGCAATTGAATAGCTTCATGATGTGCTACATGGTTTTCGTTTGAATATTCGTAAGTCCATTCAGCATTACCATCTTTATCTAAAAGTGTTATAATGCCACCAAATCCACCAAAAGTAATTTCTGCGGATTCAGATTCTAACATTGCTAAAAGTTTCCCGTTTGGTAATAAGTAGGCATTATTTCCTAATCTTTGCCCGTTTAAATTCCATTCATGAATAACCTCAGTTGTTTTATCCATTAAATAAACACGATTAGAGGATGCATCATTGACTAATATGAAATTATCGTCAACCTTTTCAGGATTAAATACTTCAAGACCTTCAATTTCAGGAAAGTTAAGTACCTCCTCAATGGGTTCATTTGGGTAATTTGCCTCTTCTATCTTTTGACAAGAATAGTGAACAAATATGAAACTTAATAAAAGGAATAATTTGAAAGATGTAGCGTTCAATTTCATAGCTTCATAAACTTCTAATTAAATTTAAAAAAGAGATACTAATAGCAATTCAGATGTCAATATAAATAAAAAAGTCACTTCTGTGAAGAAGTGACTTTTATATATTTACATAAATTTGATTAGTTCACACAATAGTTGATAGGAACTTCACCCGCAGCAGTACCTGTAGGAAAGTCACCAACAACATTACCGTTTGGTGTGATTATTTGAAACGACATTTCGCCCCAAAAATCTCCTCTAAAATCAAATATAGCTGCTCCTGTTTGACCTGGCGGAACATCAAATGTTGCTGTTCCTTCACTTGTACCTGCAGTACATGCATAACCTGGTGCCTCATAAGGAGTGCATATTCCAATTTCATACACTGTGCCATCACTTAGTGTAACCACTAGACCAGGTCCACCACCATCAGCAGTAGTGGGTTGCCAGCCATCACCGTATGAATCTTGCATATTTACTGTCCAAGTACCCACTGTTGGTGGTACAGGAGGACAAACAATTGTTGCCGTGTATCTAAACGGAGAACTGAAATAAGACCCTGTTAATGTACCTGAATTTTGGCCACTTGAAAATCTTCTTCCATCAACCAAAACGAGTTCAAAGCGAACGGCAAATTGATCACCACCATCAATATCAGCTTCATTTACACCTGTTGCACTAAGCAAAGATGGTAAGGTAACCGAATATGATGTAATGGGTAATCCATTATCGCCATTTGAGAAAGACGCCACTGAAAGTGTTTCGATAAGCGCATCTTCAGTTGATGCACCGCGTCCATTATCAGGAGTATTATCAACAAAACTTCCAAATACCTCAATACTTTGGCTTAAAGCACCGTCTTCTTGATCTTGAACTTCTAAATCAACACCAAAGAAACCATCTGATACTCCTATTGGTAATTCATTAGAGTTAATACTCAAGGTACGTAATATTGCTCCTCTTTGTTCCTCTGCAACTATTTGGTCAAAGACTTTATCACCGTCTTCACAAGCAGTAAATAAGAGTACTATCCCAAAAATGGCAACAGATAAATAAGAGTTAAATTTGTTTATCATATTCGTATCAACGTATTATTATTGTTTAGTTAAGGTAATAGTAACTTCAACATCATTTCCGCAACTACCTCCTATTTCAGTAAACAAAATTTCTATAACCGAGTCATCATTAGCATCGTATGAGGTTGTAGTTGAAGCTTCATCATACTGAACAGATGCACCACCAGCAGCACATGCTAAACCAGTATCTACAAATTGAACTGCAATCTCATCACAAATTAAGTCAAAGAGAAAGTTTCTAGCAAAACCTCCAAATTGAGGATATGCATTAACAGCAATTGATCTAGAAGTACCTCCCAATGCAGTAATTTCAACATTAGCTGCTTCAAATGTAGTACCCAATGGTCCAGGATTACTTTGAACCAAGGCGTAAGTACCGGTAAAAGCACCTTCTGCAATTGGACAAATTACTGTTGGATTATACGCAAAAGGTGAGCTAAAATAGGAACCTGTTAAGGTACCTGAATTTTGAGCTGCTGAAAATCTGCGGCCATCAGTTAAAACCAATTCAAAACGAATTGGAAATTGATCTCCTCCTGTTATATCAGCTTCAGACCTACCTACAAAACTAAGTAATTCAGGCAGCGAAATTGAATAAGAGAATCTAGGTAATCCAAATTCACCTAATGCAAACCCTGCCGTACTCACAGTTTCAAATAGAGCTTCAGGCACATTTGTACCTAAACCTATTTCTTCAGTTAAATCGTTAAAACCAACATAGACTTCAACAGCATTAACTAAAGTTCCATTTTCTTGATCTTGAATTTCAAGTTCAACAGAAAACGCACCATCTGCTTGACCAATAGGTAGTTCATTAGAAACTAAATTAACAGTTCTTAGAATGGCTCCTCTTTGTTCAGCTTCAACAATTTGATCAAATACTTTATCTCCTTCTTCACAAGCTGAAAATAGAAGTATTAGTCCAGTTGCTAAAATCGAAAAATAATTTGTTATATATTTTTTCATCTTAATCATGTTTTAGTTAGCAATTGGAAATGTTGGACTTGATGGATTTGTATCCCAAAATACTTGCATTGTCAAATCCGTTCTTTGCGTCAAATTAGGGTTGTTAAGCACCTCATTTTGTGGCAACAAAAACGTTCTTGGGAATGGTCCCGGATCTGGTTCCCAATTCGGGAATAAGGTTGTTGGGTATCCATTTTTTCTATAATAGTTATAGGCCTCGAAGCCACCACCGTAAAGAGCTGTGTAATATTCATTTGCATAAATATTCTCTTTATCAACTCCTGTAGCAGCATTAAAGTTAGCTACTGTTGTTGCGATGAATGTATCAACCTCAGCACTTGAAGGTTCAAATGAAAGATCTGCAGAACCATCTAAAGATCCAAAACTTTGAACTTTAGCTATAGATTTAGTTAATCCACTTTCTAAGGCCATAGCTCTTTCGGCATCAGTTGCAGCCATTTCACCAATCCAGAAATCAACATAAGAAGATAGAATGATGGGCTCAATACCAGCACCACCGCCACCTTGACCAAGACCAACACCTGGTGCTAATAACACACCTGTAATTGGATCAACTGGACCAAATTGACTATCATCAAAACGACCGCCTGCTGGATAAACACCTGGAGCAGCTTTTAAGAAACCATCTGGTGGTCCACCTTCATCATTACCATGAGATCTACCCCAATAACCGTTGTCTACACTACAGAAAACAAAACCTGCATAGTGTGGTGGTGGAACAAATAAAGAACAAGATATTGTTTCTTCATTTGGTGGAACTGCATTACCGTTAACATCTAAAGCACCTGGAGTACCATTTGCTTGGCGATAAAAATAGTAACGAATTCTAGGATCATCATTTTGTAACATTAAATTCATTAACCAGTTCGAACGGTAAGGACCCGAACCACTTGGCGTATAACCACCTTGAAAATCAGGATGTCTGTCATCAGGTTGTAATTCACTTACTCCGTACCCAAATTGGAAATCATCAGCAGCAGTAGAAATAAAATTTCCACCAGCGATAATCGCATCAAAAGCTGCTTTGTTATTAGTGTTTTTATATGATCTTAGTCGAATTGAGTTAATTACCTTAATCCATTGAGATGCGTCTCCACCATAAAACATGTCTTGCGCACCTTGATCACTAGGGTTAGAAGCTAATAACGCTTCTGCCTCTGCAAGTAAAGAAAATGCACCAGCGTAAACATCTTGACCACTGTCTAATGTTGGAGCTGGAAATTCGGCAGCATTACCCGCTTGTGAAAATGCAGCTTCTCCTAAAACATCAACTATTTGAAATAAAGAGTGTGCGTACATAGTTTTAGCCAGACCAATATGAAATGAATAATCAACATCACTTTGAGCATCAATAGTTTCAAGTGCTTGCAGGTTAGTCAAAAGACCTGAACTGTAGGTACTTGACCATACTCCATTCAGTGTTGCACCTGATAGGGCATTAAAATAATTTCTACCAAAGAAGTAGTCAATTCGCGTTAATTGCGCTCCAAGATTATTGAAAGTCGACTGATTATTTCTGTATGCCAATTGAATGGTATTCAGCAATAAATTAGGGTCGGCCTGTGTTGGAGAGAGTGCGTTTGGACTCACTGTCAAGTCCAACTCATTTGTTTCACAACCGGTAACTAGTACCATGGCTGCGAAAACCATTGAAATATATTTAATAATTTTTTTCATATCTCTTGTTAATTTAAAATTTTATTTTAGAATGATGCCTTTAAACTGATACCGTACCTTCTTGAACTCGGTCCGTTTAAGAAATCAAATCCTTGACCATTACCAACACCAACCCCTTGAACGTTAGGGTCAAAATTAGCACCAGCAGGAGTATTGTAAGCATCATACCAAAGGTTAAACCCTTGTACTGTGAAAACTAAAGATCCAAAAGGCGTTCTTTCTAATGCTTTAGCTGGTAAGCTGTAAGCTAAAGAAATTTCTTGTAATCTTAATACCGAAGCATCATAAATACGCGTTTCAGTAGGACCAAATAATAAGTTACTAAAGAAATACGTTGAGTTGTTGATTTGTGTACGGTTTGGATTACCATCAGCATTAACACCTGGCAATACATAGGTAGCTAAACGATCTTCTGTTTCAACAATCAACCCTCTACCGAGCAGAGTCGCAACCGTACTTGATAAAATGTCACCACCTTTAGTATGATTTATTTGGAAATTAAGACTTAAGTTTTTGTAGCGTAAGGTGTTAATAAAGTTCATAGTGTAGTCAGCAATAGCATCACCTACAATGGGCACATTACCATCAGCATCTTGCTCTGCAACTTCATAAGAACCAGCGCTATTTACTAGGAAATCACCGTTAGCATCACGCGCAATAGCCGTACCTACAATAGTACCAAGAGATTCACCTTCTATTGCGGCATTTGAACCTCTAAATAAACCACCACCTTCTGCTAGAGAACCAGCAAAAAAGATAGCATCTTGTTCTTGCTCTGTTACAATTACATCATTGGTAAAAAAGTTTACTCTGGAATTCCAAGAGAAGTTTTCACCTTGAAAGATGTCAACACCAAGATCTGCTTCTAAACCTTTACCTTGAATTTCACCAATATTACTTGTTGTTGCAACGAAACCTGTTGAAGGTGCAAGAGGTTCAGGTACAATTAAATCGTTTGTAGTTTTAACGAAATAAGTAACGTCAAGAGAAACTCTATTCTTCAAAAATTTAGATTCAAAACCTAATTCAACTTCTTCTAATAATTCAGGTTTTAAATCTGGATTAGCACGAATTGGCGAAATTGAGTTCGTTGTAATTGAAGAACCATCAATTGGGCTATTGAAAACTTGTGTGTTTTGAAATGCCTGACCAACAGTTGGATACGGATCATCAGAATCAAAGTTCGCTGAAGTACCATAACTAGCTCTCAATTTCAAGAAATTTAAACCATTTTCTGATTTTAAACCTGCAATAGCATTAGTTGGTAGAAATGATATACTAGCTCCTGGATAGGTAATTGCTCTATTCGCTCTTTGGAAGTTAGATACCCAGTCTCTACGAGCACTAAGGTTTAAAAATAAGAAATCATCATAATCTATAATTGCATTTCCTAAGACACCTACAATATTACGTTGTCTTGTGAATTGTATGGGTAATTGATTTTCAAAATTAAAATGTCTTTTAACCCCAAAAACTAATTGACCAGTACTCGATACACCTTGACGATCGAAAAAATCAGCACGAGCAGTAGCACCTGCTGTAAATGACAAACCAACTTTTTCAGATAAATCATAATCACCATTTATTGAGGCAAAATGATCCCAAATAGTATTGTTGTTGTCAAACGTTTGCAAGAATCCGAAAATCGCATCAGTAAAGTTGATACCACCTTTATTAGAACTGTTAACGTTTCTTTCATTATAAAAGTCTAAACCAGTTCTCCAGTTTAAGTTAAGGTTTTCATTAATTTCATAACCAGCAGACAAATTCCAAAAGAAACGATTTGTTAATTGTCTGAATTGAACATTTTTGGCGGTCCATCTTGGGTTGATAATACTATTATTTTGTCTGTAGTATACACTAGAACCGTCAATTGGATTTTCGAATGGAAGTCCAGTTAAATCAACGCTTAAAGGCGTAAAGAAAACATTACCATAAATTGATAAACCATCAGTACCATTACCTCTACTTGATGCAATTGGTGGTGTTCTGTTATCTGATCTCGCAAAGTTCATTGTACCACGAATGGTAAACTTATTACTCAATTTAGCAACGCCCCCTAAAGAAATGTTAGTTCTAGAAAAAGTGTTACCTGGTGTAAATCCTTCATCATCTAAATAACCAACATTCGCATTGAATGAGGCTTTACCATCTTGTGTGCTTCCAGCAATATTTAACGAAGTGTTAATCACATTACCTGGGTTAAAGAATTCTTCTACCGAATTATAAGGTCTCCAATCATAACGAGCTCCTGCAAATTCAGGAAATGCCTGAGGAATCCCAGTTGCCGCAGCTGCTGTTGAATAAGGGTGTGCTAAAGTACCATTAGCATCAATTGCTGCTTGAGCACCCCAACCTGCAGTACCTCCTTCATCAAAACTAGGCCCCCAGTTACTAAAGAACCAACCGAATGATTGATCAAAACCGTTACCAAATTGTTGTTGGTATTCAGGCAATGAAGCGATTTCATTGGTAAAGTATGATTGATTTAAGGTAATTTCTGTTTTCTTTGGGCCAGCCGTCGCCGAAGCAGCTTTGGTAGTTACGAGAATAACCCCGTTACGACCTTGTGTACCATATAATGTGGCAGCCGATAAACCTTTAAGTACTTCAATACTAGCAATATTGTTTGGGTCAAGATCTAAGAATCTTGAACCACCCGTGTTACCTTGAATGAAACTACCTTGTTGGTTCGTGTCATTACTAAAAGGAACACCATCAACAATGAATAACGCCTGGTTACTACCACTAAAAGAGTTTAAACCTCTAATGACCACGTTGGTTGCAGATCCAGATGCACCACCGGCAGATGTAATCTGAACACCAGCAGCTTTACCAGTTAATACTCTGGCAACATCACCTTCGGCTTTAGACTCTAAATCTTCTGAGCCTACAGTAGTTACAGCATAACCAAGAGCTTTTTTCTCTCTCTTAATACCTTGAGCAGTTACAACAACCTCTTCAAGAGCTTGTGCATCCTCCTCCATTTGTACATTAATAGTACTTCCACCGCCGATAGTTTGTCTGACATCCTTTTGACCTATATAGGAGAAAAGAAGTGACTGACCTTCGCTACCATTGATAGCATAGTTTCCATCAAAATCAGTTTGGGTACCATTGGTTGTACCTTCGACAACGATGTTTACACCTGGTAAGGGTAGACCATCTTGATCTGTTACCGTACCGGTAATCGTTTTGTCTTGTGCAAAAGATAAATGCACAACAAACGCCA
>CAZKQM010000004.1:0-61000 GCA_964554895.1 uncultured Maribacter sp.
AATGATGTAATTTATGTAGAGCCCTCTAACCGCAAGAATGCAAACAACAATTTACCTTTAATTTCCGTTTTGTTAACAGCGGTTTCAACAGGTGTTTTGCTTTTAAATTTTGTGAATACCAACTAAAACCATTTGTCGTTTAGCATGGCGTGCAGACCGAAATAAGGGTTGCATACTTAAAAAGTAATTTCGTTAGAATTTAATGAATCAGAAAGTTCAATAAAATGTCTAAAAACAACACAAAACAAGAGATTAATTTACGGTCTTTTTACAGTAAAATTTTAAAGAATAAATATCTCTTTTTAATAAGTATAGGGTCATTTTTAGCTATTGCTCTAGTATATATTTATTTGGCCACACCTCAGTATCAAGTATCGTCGTCACTATTAATTGATTCTTCAGGTGAGAATCGGGTTTTAGGAGATAGTGATTATGTTGATGGGGGTATAAGCTTGATTGAGATGGAGAAAAACTTGTATAACGAAATTGGCATTATTGAGTCTTTCAGTTTGGTTAGACAAACGGTTGAAGATTTGAATTTTGACATCTCTTATCATGCAGGCAGCATGATGAAAAATAGAGAATACTACGGTTATTTTCCTTTTGAAGTAACTATTGACAAATCAAAGCCACAACTTTATGGTGTACCCTTTGAAATAGAAATACTTTCAAATGAAAGTTATAGGTTAACTATTGAGGCAGAAGATTTTTGGGTTTCAAATCCTAGTAATAATTCAAAACGTGAAATAAAAAGAGAATTTAATTTTTCGCAAGAGTACAATTTTGGTGATTTTGTAACAAATGCATTTTTCAATTTTGTCATCAATAAACCATCATATCAGGTAAGTGCAATTGAGTTTGAAGGCGAAGCGCTTAGTTTTAAGGTCTATGATTTAGAAGATGTCGCAACTAGTTATGCAGCTAAGGTTGAGGTTAATAATATTGACATTCAGGCTAGTATATTCAGGGTTTCTACTACAGGTGCTTTGGTTAAAAAAGAAACTGATTTTATTGAAAGGTTAACAACCAATTACATTCAAGGCAATCTTAATTCAAGAAATCAGATAGCGATGACTAAAGAAGATTTTATTCGAAGTCAATTAGCTGACATCACAGATTCTTTAACAAGTGCTGAATTGAAATTAGAATTGTTCAAAAAAGACAAAAGAGCTGTTGATTTAGGGGCAACGGCAAAAAATGCCCTAAATCAAACTCAAGATTTTCAAGTAGAAAAAGGTAAAATTGAACTTGATATAAAGTATTATAATTCGTTAATTCAAAATGTTCAGAAGAACAGAAATTCTGATGATTTTGTAATTCCTACGGCCCTTGGTATTGATAACCCCTTAATAAATGCGAATATTAAAGAATTGACAGACCTTTATGCCCTAAAATCAAAGAAAAAGTTTTTCGTTACCGATAACAATCAAGAAATGGCAATTTTAAATCGTCAGATTGAAGGAGCGACTGACCTTTTGGTTAATAATCTTCGAAATGCTATTCGCTCTTCACGACTAACATTAGGAAGAATTAATTCTCAATTGTCAAATTTCAATGGCGTGATTAGTTCATTACCTACTCGAGAAAATGAGTTGTTGAGTATTGAAAGAAAAAGTAAACTTTACGAAAACCTATTTAATTACTTAAGCCAAGAATTAGCAAAAACGGGTATCGCAAGAGCAGAAAGTACTTCTGACACTCGAGTATTAGATAAAGCTAGAATGGTAGGGAGTGGGCCAATTGCACCACAAAAAACCTTATTACTTCTTTTAGCTACTATGCTCGGTTTTTTAATTCCTTTAACTAAAACGGTTTTCTTTACCGACAATGACATCATAGAGAATAAAGAACAAATAAAGATGAATACCAATATTCCTGTGATTGCAAGTATTGCGAAACATGATACCAAAACAAGTAAATCGAATGCTGCACTATCCTTATGGAAAACGAAAGAGTCTTTTAGAGATTTATATGCCAACTTAGAACTTATTAAATTAGATAAAGACTGTACCGTTATTGGCATGACATCGATTATGCCTGATGAAGGAAAAACCTATTGTTCAATTAATTTGGGGATTTCACTTGCCGAGGCTGGTAAAAAGACCCTCATAATCGATGGTGATTTAAGAAACCCTAGTTTGGTTTCTGAGAACTTTGACAGAATAACTGGCAAGGGTCTCTCAAATTATTTAAAAGGAGATTTAGCATCTTCAGAAGACATTATATACCCACATGATAGTGTCAAAAACCTTGATTTCATCCCTACAGTAGTAATTGACAGTAATGTTCATTCTCTTTTATCTGGTCCACGATTGAAATCATTGATTAAAAAACTTGAAAAACAGTATGACTATATCTTACTTGATACGCCGGCTGTTGGTGTTGTATCAGACTTTTTACTATTTTCAGACTATATTGATATTAATTTATTTGTGGCAAGACGAGGTGTTGCTAAAATTGCTTTTCTTCAAGATTTTGAAAATTTAATTGCAAATGGCAAAAAGAAAAAGAACTATATAATTTTCAATGATACCCTCTCAAAAGATTATAAGTATGGGTATGGTCAAAAATATGGTGACAATAAAGAAGAGCAAATAATCAACGACTCCTTAGCGGTATAGATATCTTTTATTAGACTTTTATGGTGGGTAAAATCATAACCCACAAATGATATTTTGAAGCAATGAATGATATTTCGCAGTATTTTTCTTTTGATTTAAGTGGTGTACAGCTCATGCATTTTTATGCTTATTTAGCATTTGCAGCGTTGATTTCATTCTTTCTAGTTTTTAAAAGCAAATCGAAATATAAATTTGAGATCTTCTTTCTTTGTTTTTATTTGATATCAGGTAATATCAATGATTTAGGAGTTATTGTTATACCGGGGTTTTCATTATTTGAAATTCAACCCAAAAGGTTCATTTATTTAATGCTGCTATTTTTGATGTTAAGAAAACTAGTGAAGTCAAAAGGGAAGCTTGCAATAAACTTAAAACTACCGTGGTTTCAAATAGCTCTATATGCTTATGTCGCTTTGCAAACAGTTTCAATTTTTGTGACTGCTTTTCCGGCTGAATTAAAAACGGTACTCGATGCAGTGGCATTTTTAATCATTGTAATTGGCATAAAAAGTATCGCAGATAAACCATCTTATGATCTTATTGGTAGCGCTATTATTATTTGCGCTGTCATTTCAACAATAGTGGCAATAATTCAAATAGGATTCGAGCCGTACTTTCTTAGAATAGGAGATAATAGGATAGCATTTGGACAAATTTTAAGATCTAATGGTATTTTTAGAGCCGAATATTATCATTCGTATCTTTTAATTATTGCAGTTGCTTGGACACTTACAACTATTCAAAAAAGACGGCTTAAAATTTCACTACTTTTTCTTTTCTCAATAGGGGTATTTGTTACATTTCATAGAATGAGTTGGGTTATTTTGACACTTGTATTCTTAACCTATTTTTTATTTATAGAGAAAATTGCGATTCAGAAATTAATGGTCTTGGGCATGTTAGGACTTACCATGCTACTGGCGTTGACTATTTTTTTCTATAAAGACATTGTCAACAGTACTTTAGTAAAAGAACGAATATCAGACACATCAGGCGGTAGAGACCAATATAGAGCACTAGTACTAGACAATATTGGTAACAGTCCAATATTTGGCTATGGAAATTTTGAACACGATTTTTTTTACCGTCGCATGTTAGAAATAACAAGTGATAGAGATAGGGCGGCCGGTAAAATTGGAGGTATTCATAATGGGTATCTAGAGTCGCTTTTTTTATACGGAATACCTGCAAGTATTTGTTTTGCACTTTTTGCTTTACTTACCGTTTTTTATTATGCTACTAGACCATTTAGAGAGGAACTCTATTTTGTAATTCCTTTCTTTGCTAGTTTAATCTACTTGGTAGCCAATTTAACAAATAGCTTTCTTTTTCTTACCTATCTTTCTCTTTTACTCGCAATGCACATTGGTATAGGAATGGGCCTTGATGAAATAAAAAAAGAAGAGTCTCAGGCTGAGGCGAAATCTTAACGATTAATATAAAAAGTGAAAAACTCAATAAAAAAGATAATTACGCTTTACGGTGCAAGCATTTTTGCGATTGCTCTTGGCTTTTTGTTGAGTATTTTCAACTCTAGAATACTTGGCCCAGAATTATTCGGAGACTACAAATTTATTCAAACCGTCGCAACTTTGATAGCCAGTGTTGTTGCAGTTGGCTTTTTTGTTTCACTCACGCGTTTGTTAGCTATAAATGATGACATCTATAAAGAAAGAAAATACATTGGGTTATTCGTTGTAATTTTTGCGATAGTCTCGCTTATAGGAATTGTTCTTTTCATTGCTTTTTCGTTTATAGAACCATATTACTTTAATCACGGGCTAGATTCAGAATTCAGAATCTTCTTTTTTATTGTACCTGCAATAATTGGCTTAACCGCTATGAAAGAAATTTTAAAGGGCATGCATAAAATATACCTGCTGGCACTTTTGAGTTTTTTACCAGCACTGTTTTATCTAATCATAGTATATCCAGCAAGTTTTTATGTAACTATTAGTTTGAACCAAGTTCTTCTTATTTCTTATTCAGTTACTCTGGTTCTAGTGGGGTATTATATCAAAAAACTAAAACCTGACTTTTCATTTAAAAAAAGACTTAAAAGCAAACTTTTTATTGAAAATAAATATAACGGCAAACCTATCTATTTTGGAAGTTTAGCCGGAGTAACCACAGAGCATATAGCGGGTGTCAGTATTTCTTTTTTCATGGATAATATTCAAGTTGGGTTTTTTGTACTTGCATTAACCATTTGTAGACCATTACTAGTAATACCCTCAGTCATTGCCACGGTTTATTTTAAGCAATTCGCAACTTTAAAAAAGATTCCTAAAAAAGTATTTTCCTTTAGTATTTTAGGAACTTTAGCTGCTCTTTTAGTTTTTTATCTATTCATTGAAAAAGTTATAGAAACCTTTTACTCAGTAGCGTATTTGCCCGTATATCCAATTGCCAAATTTTTAATTGTTGCTTTTATTTTTCACGGATTAGGAGACCTTTTTAATCGATTTTTAGGCGCTAAAGGAAAAGGTAAATTGTTAAGAAATGCAGCCTATTTAGTAGGCATTGTAAATGTATTCGGATATACAGTTCTTGTTAAATACTTTGACTTAAACGGTGCAATTTTCACAAAAATTGCAGCAAGTGGGCTGTACATGCTTGTAATGTGCTACTATTATTTTAGCTACATAAAAAATAAGGATAAAAAGCTTGTTATAACTTAAATGAAACATTGCAAAAAATACCAAATAGTATAATAATTGAATGAACAATCATAATTTTTACATATACAGTAATTGTGATTTTGCTGCCTCAAGTGCTGCAGCCACAAGAATGATGTATTATGCGCAAATTTTAGCAACTAAAAATCATGCGGTATATTTAACGAGCTGTTGTTCTGGTTCTATTAAAAAAAGTATGTTTTCTGAGGTACAACCCAACATATTTATTCATACTGAGAAAGAACTTACTAGAAACCCTATAAAAACACTTTCATTTTTAAGTAAATTACATAGGTTTTCTAAAAATAATCCGGGAGAAGACACCTTTATATTGTACCCGTATCCTTTTATTTTTCTTGAACTTTTTACAGTACTCTATTTTATTTTTTTAAAAAGAAACAAGGTGTTTTATGAATTGAATGAAGTGCGAAAATATGCATCAGAATATCATCAATCAATTTCTTTAAAACGCATATGGTATTCTTTGAAAAAGGTAAAGAATATTGTAGCATTTACTTTGTTAGATTATCTGTTGCCATTTTTTAAAGGACTTATATGCATCTCTTCAAATATAGAGATTTACGGTAAGAGGTTTAATAAAAACACGTATCGCTTACCAATTCTAACCGACCCAAATGTTTCAATAAAAACTTCAACAAATCAATATATAACTAAGGGTAGTTTCAATATTGGTTTTTCTGGCTCAATATTACTGAGTAAAGAGAATTTGATATCGTTTGTTAAGGTGTTCAACAAATTGATTGAACGTCAATATAATTTAACTTTTAATTTATGTGGTTCTATTAATGTAAAAGACAAAAATCTTCTTATCGAACAATTAGATACACATGATAAAATCTATTATCATGGCAATCTTGATAAGCATGAACTTTCAGGCTTTTTAAGCCAGCAAGATTTGTTGATTTTACCAAGAGGATTTAGTCTTCAGAACAAATATGGTTTTTCGACAAAATTATCTGATTATTTAAATCATAAAAAGGTCATTTTAGTTACTGATATAAGTGACAATAAAATGTATATCAAAGATGGCGTTAACGGTTTTATTGTACCTCCTAACGATGAAGATTTGATGTTTGAAAAATTAAAATATATTGTTGAAAATTTTGAAGACTTCAAGGAAGTTATTGTTTCAAATGCCGAGAAGACTTCGAAAGATAAATTTGATTATAGATTGTTCAAAAAAGCATTTTTAGCATTTTTAGTGGGTTCTGAAAAAGTTATAAATACGCAGTAGTTGTCTTAAGTTATATTCGATAAAATGAAGGTATTTTTGATTGGCGATTTTCCTGAAGATGATAAAACCTATGGTGGGGTTCAAGGAGTTTTAATGAACTTAACCAATGAACTTATCATCAGGTCTGACATTGAACTTGTTTTGGTATCCTTAACTAAAAAAAGTGCTTTTGAAAGATTTGATAATAGCTGTAGAACCTACAAATTAAATTTTAGAGGGTCTATTTTTAAAGCAAGGTCAAAATTTCGATCCATTTATAGCGAAGAGATGCCCGATATCATTCATGTTCAAGGGGTGGTGCCCGGTGCTTTACTATTCCATAAAGAATACAGCAAAAAATTTGTGGTTACACAACATGCGATTCTTAGTGAAGAAAGGCATTGGCAGGTTTCGGCGAAAAGAAAATTACTTTTTAGGTTCAAAGAACTTGTTGAAAATTATTATTTCAAGAAAATTGAGAACCTCATTTTTATTTCGGAATATAATAAGAATATTTACCAGGCTAATTTTTCGAAAGCTGCAAATCATAAATTAATACCAAACCCTGTAAATTCTATATTTTTTAATGCTAATTCGGCTATCAATTTTCAGGATCAAAAGCAAAATGAAATGTATTTTGTGGGCGAGATAAAAAAGCGAAAAGGCTTGCATGTTTTACTTAGGGCCATAGCTATCTTGAAGCAAAAGAAAATACATTGTAAGGTTCATGTTATTGGGGGTTTTAAAGAGCAGCCCTATGAGAAGGAAATTAAAACTTTGATTTCAGAATTGAACATTGAAAAAGAGATTATTTTCTGCGGATGGAAAACCCAGCAAGAAATTCTTGATTACATTCCGAATATTCCTGTATTTGTTTTAGCATCCTTTCAAGAAACCTTACCCTTGAGTATTGCAGAAGCTTTATGTCATGGTAAAATTGTGGTAGCCACCAATAAGTGTGGGATCCCTGAAATGATTCAAGACAAGAAATCAGGATATTTATTTGAACCTGGAGACAGTGAAGGATTAGCGAATCAATTAAAAACTATATTCTCTCAAAATAATACAGGAATATCTGAAAACGCCGTGGTTGCCAGTAAAAGATATCATCCTAAAAACGTGGTAGATGAAACCCTTGCGTTTTACAAGAGCATGATGAACAATGTTTAAATGTCAACACCTAATTACTTAAATTACAATTGTGAAAGTACTTTTACTTATTGATAGTCTTGTTGCCGGAGGTAGAGAGCGTAGATTAATCGAGCTAATAAAAGGCCTTAGAAAAAACTATACTGATGTTAACTTGCATTTGGTGGTTTTCAAAGAACATATACATTATAAAGAGGTTTATGATTTAGGTATTCCGGTTCAAATAATGAAAAGAGTACCAAAGAAAAACCCAAAGGTTTTTTATCAGTTATATAAGTTGTGTAAAAGTTTCAGGCCAGATATAATTCATAGTTGGGGTACCATGTCATCCATATTGGCCATTCCTTCAGTTGTATTGTTGAATATTAAGCTTATTAATGGCAGTATTGTAGATTCGCCTAACCATTTAAAATTCTATCATAAACTATTATTCAGAGCAAGATTAACCTATCCTTTTTCAAAGGTTATTATTAGTAATTCTTTGGCTGGGCTTAGGGCATATCGTGTACCTGAAAATAAAGGAATGTGTATTTATAACGGATTTGATGGCAACAGAATTTCAAACATAATGAGTTCAGAAGAAGTTAGAAAAAAATTCGAAATCAGCACCCCTAAGGTGGTTGCCATGGTCGGAAGTTTTTCGGCAAGAAAAGATTATAAAACCTATTTAGAGGCAGCTTTAATTGTTTTAAAAAATAGAGATGACGTTACTTTTTTATCAGTAGGAGATGGTCCTGATTTAAGAACCTGTAAAGAATTGATTCCTCAAGAGTTGAAATCGCGTTGTATTTTTACAGGAATTCAAAGTGATGTTGAATCAATTATTAACATGCTTGATGTTGGTGTTTTATCAACAAATACCAAAATTCACGGTGAAGGTATTTCAAATGCTATTTTAGAGTATATGGCCTTAAAAAAACCAACGGTAGCCACTGAAGGTGGGGGCACTAATGAGGCTGTTGAAGATAAGGTCACAGGATTTTTAGTAAAAGCTGATTCTGCAGTTGATATGGCAAATAAAATAAGTTATCTACTTGAAAATAAAGATAAGTCGATTAAATTGGGCCTACAAGCGAGAGAAAGAATGGAGCAATTATTTTTATTGGATCGAATGACTGATGAGTATTATAATCTTTACAAGAAGGTTGTATAACCTAGTTTTAAAAAAAGTATAACGTTGAAAAGTAAACCAAACTTAGCTTTTTTCGGAATTAAATATTTTCCTGCTCGAGGGGGCACCAGTAGAGTAGCAGAGAATTTAATTCGCAATTTGGTTGACGATTATAATGTTACGGTTTATTGCTATAAGCATAAGCACGCTAAAACTAATATTGCAGGGGTTGATGTTGTACAGTTTTCTGAATTAAAACTTGGAAACCTTGGGGTTTTTATATATTTCTTTTTGTGTTGTATGCATATTAGATTTAAAGCAAATTATGATGTAATTCATGCGCACAAAATTGACAGTTTCTTTTTCTTAAATTATCTTCCAAAAGACACTCATACGGTTGCAACTGCTCATGAAGCCCCGTACAACAGAGATAAATGGAGTAAACTGGCAAAAGCTTTCTTCAAATTAGGCGAAAAGAGATTTTTAAAATTCAAAGGTGTTAAAACTGCAATTTCAAAACCACTTTGTGATTTTTATAAAAAAGAATTTAACACTGAAATTTTATTTATACCAAATGGTATAAATATAGAAGATAAAGTAAACGTAGGATCGAGTCAAAAATTTTGGCCTCAAGATGTGGACCTTGACAGTCCTTTTGTTTTATTCGCGGCCCGAAGAATTATGGGCACTAAAGGGCTTCATACGATGCTTGAAGCGTATAAAAAAATTAATTATCAAGGGCATATTTTTGTGGCCGGAGAGCTTGATAATTTTCCGAACTATATGAAACGTGTTAAGAAGTTAGCTGAAGGTTTAAATGTTAGTTTTTTGGGCTTTGTGAATCCGTTACCCGCTTTACTTGAATTGGTTGATAAATGCGAGTATTTTATATTTCCTTCTGAAACAGAAGGAATGTCAATTATGCTATTAGAGGTTGCTAGTGTGGGCAAACCTATTCTAGCCAGTGATATACCCGAAAACGCACAGGTATTTGATTCTAATGAAGTTTTGTTTTTTGAGAATAAAAATGTCAAAGACTTGATTGACAAGATACAATGGGCAAATGAAAACAAAGAAGCTTTAACTATTCTGGGCAAAAGTGCCATGAACAAAGTAAGAAAGAGCTATACTTGGAATAAAATAACACATGAGTATAAAGCTCTCTATAGCGCTAAAAATTTTTAAAAGTAGCATATAAAAGTTTAAAGTAATACGTTTTTATTGAACTGCATTTCATCGAATAAAACTTCAATTACATCGAATTTAGTTTAATAATAGGTATATTTATCATCCCAAATTACTTGTGCCTATGAAATATACTTCTGCAACTGTTGCAAAAAACACACTGTTTCTCCTATTTTTTATTTTCATTTCATGCAACTCATGTTCTAATGATGATTTTGCAAACCCAATTACACAAGAAGACCAAAAAGTCACTCTGGCTGAAGTTGAGGTTCTAGAGAGTTCTACTCAGAATCTAACAGAAAATTCAGCACCCATAGAAGTTTTAGAAAATGAAGAATCTTCTAATCAAGTTATTTGCGAAACATCAGGTGGTAAAGCAGATGAAGTTGGTTTGAAAACATGGTGTTGGAAAGATATTAATTTACCTTCGGGTGAACCAGGTAATAATAACTTTAGTAATGGCGAATTGGTAGTAGCCACTGAATGTAATCCAGGTCAAGTGACAAAAGTAGATGACCGATTAAGATTCTATTTAAACCCAACCTATCCTGAACCTAAAAGTTGGTGTTCTAATTCTTTTAACATGCGCGCTGAATTTAGAACAGCCCCATGGAAGGTAGACCATCCTATTGGCACTGAAGAATGGTTTGGATGGAGTTATACTTTTGGAGACGATTATGTAATTGATCAAGAAACACCTTGGGCATTTTTTCAAGTGCATGAGGGTACCGTTGGAAAAACTCCGATGATTGCACTTTGGTGCACAACCGATGGCGGACCTGGCGGTGGAAATGGTGGAGAAATAATAGTTTCAAATACCACAGGCGGGGGAGAAACATATGCCTCTACAGGAGTAATACCAAAAGCAGGTCAAACTATTGATATGGTCATCAGAGTAGTTTGGGGAGATGGTTCTAATGGAGAATTACAAATCTGGATTGATGGCAATTTAGTTCATGACGTTAAAAGAAGAACGGTTCATAGTTTTAACCCCGTTGGCGGCAATGCCAAGTTTGGAATTTATAAATGGCCTTGGCGTGACGGTTCAGGTGTTCAAAAATCAGCAGAACAGGGTATAACACACCTAGAAACTTTTATGGGGCCGTTGCGTATGATTACACGTCGACCTGGAGATCCAGATTATGGCAAGAATTCATTTCAAGAAGTCTCCCCAAATTAAGTATTAATCAAACTATTTTATAGGCATACCACTGATATGTAATTTGGTATGCGGATGTTAAAATTAGGTGCATTTCATCGAATTTTATAACCTGTGGTCGACTAAATTAAAATAAGATGCGTAATTATATCAGAACTGGTTGTCCAATCCTTATTTTTTCTCACAATTTAAGTTTAAATGCGCTTTAGAAAAACACCTGCTTATTTCAATTTTGCTCTTTTTTTCATGCTTACCGTATTGGTCATGCTATCATGTGATAATGATAGTGATCTTTTTCGAGATGTAATATTGAAAGATGATCCTATAGAAATAGAAGAATTGTCTCCTTCTAACAATGACTTACTACCTATTGAAAATGTTGAATCTGTTGACTTAGAAAGCAGAATTACATTCTTTCCGGCCGTAAATGATGCATATTTTGAAGACGGTATGGGTTTCAATACACAAGTAAATAGACTTCAAGAAGATTCAAGAATAAGCTATTTAATGTTTGATTTAAGTCAAATTGAGTCAATAGGAGGTGTATTAACGTCAGCAACCTTAGAATTTACTATTCATGAAGATACAGGTCAAGGCTTAATCGAAGTCTATAAAGGTAATTCTAATGATTGGACAGAAAATAATTTAACACAAGATTCTGCCCCAAGTACTGATGTGCGATTAGGATCAGTAAACAAAGAGTATAAACTCAATGAGAAAATTCGAATTGACTTAGATGTTGATGAAATAGTTTTAGAATACGCAACCTTAATATTAATTCATAAGGGCGAAAATGATGTAGCATTTGCTTCTCAAGAAAACAACGAATTTGAAGGCCCAAAATTGAAGGTAGTTTATGATACTTCTATTGAAGCTGATGAAATTGTGATTGTTGATAATCAGCAATTAGAGGAAGAATCTACTGAAAACGAAACACCTGAAACTGAAGAAGACCCTCAAAGCGAAGATAATATTGAAGAGGAGAATGAAAATGATACTTCTGAGGAAGAAAGTGCCGAGGAGTCTACTGAAGAGGAAGAAACGGAAGAGGAGCACATAGAGGAGGAAGAAAATGATACTTCTGAAGATCAGTCTACCGATGAAGAAGAAGCTGAAGAGGAAACAGAAGATGAGGTTGCTGAAGAAGAAACAACAAATGCCGAACCAATTGCCATTGTCGATGCGACGCCTAAAACAGGATTTGCTCCCTTAGAAGTTCAGTTTTCAAGCAATCAATCAACAGATGACAAAGGGATTTCTAAATATGAATGGAATTTTAAAGATGGTGCCACATCATCACAAAGTAACCCAAAACATATTTTTAATGAGGTTGGCACCTACAATGTGATTCATAAAGTTTATGACGAAGAGGGAGAATCTTCAATAGCTGATGTCTTAATAACGGTTCAAGCAAAACCTAATGAGGCTCCTGTTGCTGTTGCAACAGCAAATCAATTAGAAGGTAATGCCCCTCTTGAGGTAAATTTTAGGGGTAGTGATTCAACTGATGATAAGGGCATTTCAAGTTATTATTGGGATTTTCCATTAGACCCTTCAGCTGCACCAAACAACACCCGCACCTTCGCAATACCGGGTGTTTATATAATATCATTAACGGTAACTGATGCAGAAGGCTTACAAAATACAGCTCAACTCACTGTAACCGTAAACGTAAGCAATAACACACCACCGCCACCAATGGGTTGTTCAACAACTGGTGGTAAAGCAGATGATTCTGGTTTTAAAAGTTGGTGTTGGCAAGATGTCAATTTACCTTCAGGGGTACCAGGCGACGATAATTTCAGTAATACAGAGTTAGTAATATCATCCGAATGCAACCCAGGTCAAGTAACAAATGATGGAAATCGTTTAAGGTTCAGTTTAAACCCAACAAGCCCTGAGCCACAAAGTTGGTGTTCTAATTCATTTAATATGCGCGCTGAGATTAGAACGGCACCATGGCGAGTAAATCATCCAATAGGTACCGAAGAATGGTTTGGTTGGAGCTATACTTTTGGCGACAATTATAAAATTGATAAAATAAATCCATGGTTATTTTTCCAAATACATGAAGGTACAACTGGTAAAACGCCAATGATTGCTCTTTGGTGTACTTCAGAAAATGGAGCTGGCGGGGTAAGTGCTGGTGAAATAATTGTATCGAACACAACAGGAGGACAAGTATATTCAACAACCGGAGTTCGCCCACAGGCTGGTCAAACCATAGACGTTGTGATTAGAGTGATATATGGTGATGAAACCAATGGTTTATTACAAATTTGGATTGATGGTAACAAAGTTCACGACGTCACAAGAAGAACCGTGCATAGTTTTAACCCAGTTGGTGGTAATGCAAAATTCGGTATATATAAATGGCCTTGGAGACAGGCTTCGGGTGTACAAAGTTCTGCACAACAGGGTATTAATAGTTTAGAAACTTTTATGGGACCCCTGCGTATCATTACAAGAAAACCTGGTGATCCTGATTATAAAAAAGATTCGTATCAAGAAGTTGCTCCAAGATAAATATCCTTATTTTTTTATGCTAATAGTTACAAATTTGTCATGAACTATAGCTATCATAAACAGAAATAAAGGTATTGCAGGAATTAGATGTCTTACTCTACCGTCAAGAAGAATTAAACCTCCAACAAATATACATTTGAGTAAGGCGAAAAAGCGAATTTCAAATGAGACATAATTTAGGTTTCTCAGACCTAAAAATAAGGCCGTTATAATAAGCACAACCATAAACATATTGGGAAGAATATAAAAGAAACTTGTGGGTTTTTGATTTGTGTATGAATACGGGTAATTAAAGAAAAGACGAAAGGCACTTGCTACTGTGTTTTGTACATATTTCTTTGGATGTGCTTTTATGTTTTCAATTGCCTTTTTTTTATATAATTCATCTTGTTCAACGAAGGAGTACTCATGTAAACTTTTGATAAATTGCTCATGATTTTTTCTAATGGTATTTGTGCTGTGATATTCTCCTTGTTCTTCTCCTAGAACAACATCTGAACTAATCCAATCTCCATATTCTCCCTCAAAAGGGGTTGTTCTCCAATATAAGATCTCGCCACCTTGTGTTCCCCATAAAAACTTCTTTCCCGTTACCGCATAGGTATGACCTAAATAAGGCAAGCAGAATAAGAAGGAAACGCCAAGAACCAATAGCGCATTTTTTATTTTATGAGACTTTTTAAACGCAAAAGCGATTAGGTAAAAAACGAACATTACAATTATGGCATAGGAAAAAATTACCTTGGTTAAGGATAAAAAACCTAAACATAAAATTGAATAAATAGTATTTCTTTTTTTGTGTTTAGTAGATTGGTTTAGCTGGATAAAAAAATAGAGAAAACCACATATTAAGAGAAGCGCTAGTGCTTCAGAATGCATATAAATAATCCACTTTAAAATAGGAGGGTAGACTCCTAAAAGATAAGAACCCAAAAGCGCCCTTCTATGACTTAAATAGATTGATAAAGTTTTAAAAAAGAAAATTACTGCTCCAAAAAGAAACAAGGCATTTACTAATTTTATTACTAAAGGAGAGGCTTTAAGTAGTAAAAATGTTGATATGACCAAAGGATAGCCCGGACCATTTCTAAAAGATGGGTTCTCGGCATCAGTATAGAAACCTTGAAGAATATTTTGAGCGTAATTTAAGTGCCTATCTTCATCAGCAAAAAATGAGTCTTTTGAAAAGATAAAAATCAATACAATATATAAAACAAGTAAAGGAAATAAATAGCGGATATGTTTTATAATGGGGCTCGTCATGAATCTATTTTTGGTTTTGCATCTTTCGATTCATATTTGAATTCAAATGAAACAATTCATCAAAGTATCGCTTTTTTTGTAGTGATAAAAAGCCCATACCCATTATTTGAATAGAAACAATAAGGGTTATACCCCCAACTATAAATGAATAGGGTCTTTGAGCATATACTTCTGAAACGGCTAGAGAAAATCGATTTTCGAAACCCTGCGTTAGTTCAGCGGTCATAGGATATTCTAAATAGGTGTTAAAGAAAATCCATCCTAACACATATAATGAGGTTAAAAATATACTAAAACCTATGAGCCAAAAGAATAGATAGGGTCTAAAAATGAAACTATTTACTAAACCATTAAAAATACCTTTCACAATTCGCATACCCGAGGTTCTGACCTTACCCAAGGCCATTTGTGCTGACCAATCTAAATGAGCAGGAATTTCAATCACTTTAGCACGAAGAATATGTGCTTTGAAAACCAGTTCAGACATGATATCAAAGGTGGTTGACTTGGTGTTTACTGAACGAATAAAGTCGCCCTTATAGGCTCTTACCATGCCTGTAAAGGTGTAAATATTTAAACCAGAAGCCTTACGCATGATAAAATTTACTGTTTTGCTCAATAGTAGTCTTAGCCTTGGAACGGCGGTATTTTTTCCTCCTTTCATATACGGCGAAGCAATCACCATTTCGGCATCTTGAACGATGGCTTCATTCAACATTCTTTCAATATGTGCAGGAGCATAACTCAAATCTAAGTCGAGCACAATAACATAATCGCCTTTTGAATTATTGAAACCGGTTCTGTGTGCAGTGCCGAGGTTTCTATTGGTAATATGATGAAAGACCTTTAAGGTGTCAAATTCTTTAACTAGTTTATCAGCGATTTCTCCGGTTTTATCAGAACTACCATCATTCACTACTAATACCTCCCAAGCGTATAAATGGCTTAAGGTGTTTAGGTAATTATAGAGTATGCTAATATTTTTTTCAATGATAGCCTCTTCATTAAAGGCCGGTAAAATAATGCTTACTAGTGGTTTCTTATGTGGTTTTATGGTTTTTGGAATGTCCATTAAGGCATGTTATACGGAACAATAAAACTAAATTATGAACCAGTTTGAGGTAAAATTATAAAAATAAAATACCGCAGTTAAATCTAACCGTTAAAGCGCTCGAATTAAAGATATATCAATATAATTATGGTAATTAAGAAGCCATGTTAGCTGGCAATGGCACTACTTTAAGAGATCCTTTATCTTTAATTGCATTCACATGGGTATTCATATCAACTAGCGTATAATGTTTGGCTAGTTTTTTCATAACTTTTTTAAAGATAAAAACTTTTCGATTACTACTAATATTCATACCCGGAAAAAAGGCTAGACTTTTAATTTGATCTCCACCAATGATGTCTAAAGGATGTAATAAAAAACTTGGCTCGGTCTTGGTTATTTTACATAGAAAAATAGCAATGTTTAAATAGAGCATTGCCAAATGAATAGAAATGTTACTTAAATAAAGCAGATAACTTAAATGAAAAGGTATTCTGAAAACGGGCATTGTAGTTACTGGAAGCTCTAGTAATTTTCTATTGTTTTTAAGGTTCCAATAATAGGGTTTCAATTTTCTGAATCCGTCTGAAAATTTTCCAAAAATTTCTTTTCGATCTTCTTTTTCTTCCTTAGAAAGATTTGAAGTGCTAAAATAGTAGAGCCTTGCCAATGGGCCAATCACTGTGGGTAAGGTTGAAGCATCATAATCATACCCTTTTTCTTCTAAAATCTCGAGTAATGTATTGCTCCAACTAAAGCCAGGACCTCTAAAACCACTGGGTTGTTTACCAGTTACATCAGCAATTGCATCATGCGCTGAATCAATTTCATTTTTCATTTCTTCATTGGTATATAAATGCAACCAGGTTTCATGTTTAAATGAGTGATTACCTATATCATGACCAGCGTCAGCAATATCTTTTAAAAACGTATGATTTTTTTCAAAAGCAGCATCTTGACCTACAATAAAAAAGGTAATTTTTAAATCAAGCTCATTTAATATTTCAAGAACGTGAGGAACAAAAATATCAAGGTATGATGGGTAAGACTCCCAACCTTCTTCGCCATGAATTTTCATGTAAGACCATTGATTATCCATGTCAAGCGAAAGACTTAAAAGTGGTTTGCTCATAATTTTTATGCTATTTTATTAGCTTATAGAAGCTCTTTATTGAAGTCAACCATGAATTCTTTGACATGATTTACAACAGAGTTATTATTTAAAGTGTCATTTACAAATTGAGATGTATTGACAATATAAAAATCTTTATTATTGGTTTTAGTTTTGGGTATAATCTCTGAATAATTTAAAACCTGTAAAGGCTGAACTTTAAATGCTTTATGCATGTGAATTGAAACGATATCATTTTTATCAAAGTCCGAATAAAGAGTATAAACACCGGCTAAAAACAGTGATTCAAGTTCTTGATTACTTTTAGACCAATAGTCATGATTTGCAGTTACATATTTTGGAAAATAGGTTATGTAATGACCGCCAGTTTGCTCAGTATCAACCAATGAACTCATACCTATTACACCAGTAAAAGGAACTTCTTTATCAGCAAGATTCAATACGTAATATGGGGTAAGTGGTTTATTGGTTACAAGAGCCATACACAGTACACCTAAATACTCAACAGATTGTTTGTTTTTTGAAATACGCACTAATTTTGAGTTACCTACTTTTTCTAAAACATTTAATGGTGCTGTAAAAATAACCTTGTCAAAATGTTCAGTTTTGCCATTAGTTGTGATTTCTACTCCGCCGTTCTGACCTGAATTGATTTTATCTACAACGGTATTTAATTGAATGCTTGCGTTTTTTTCTTCAAGTGTTTTTTGCAATTGATCAAAAACAGTTTTATACCCCCCGGTAACGAAACCCATATGCTCTTTTTGAGCTGCTGAACTTCTGGCTTGAAAAAGTCTTTTTATATAGGTCCAAATAAAAACGGCTGAAACACGCTCATGACTGTCGCCTAATTTGGCGATCAACAAAGGTGCCCAGAATTTTTCATAAGTTCTTTTACCACCAAGCTTTATTAACCATTCTTTTACTGTGATTTTTTCAAGCTTTTTTCTATCACTGATTTTTGAACCATAAAAAATAGTTAAAGCCAATTTCATTTTGTCAATGATATTTAAAGGCTTAAAAAAAAGAAAGTCTTTTGAACTACTAAAAGGATAGAATTTTTTGTTGACATAATACCCTGTCATAGATCTACGCCACACCAATTTCGTTTCAAGCCCTAAGTCTTTAATTAGGCCAATCAAATGATCATCAGTAGGTAGAATAACATGATAATATTTATCCCAGATGAAACTACCATAATCAAAGTGTGTGGCTAACCCACCTAATTGTGAATCACTTTCAAACACTTTTACCATAGTAGCATCTGTTTTAGAAATTTCATGCGCTAAAACAAGACCCATAAAACCTCCGCCTACTATACCTATTTTCATGAAATAGCTTCTTTTTCTTGAACTCTTACTTCTTTTTGCCATTCGTATGCCAACCGCAATCCTTCTCTCATTAGGGTTTTAGCTTTAACTCCTAATATCCTCTCTGCTTTTGAGGTGTCAGGAACGCGTCGCATCACATCTTGGTATTTTCTGCCTTTAGAAATTTCATTATAAGGAATAAGTTTAATTGGTGCTTTGTCAGTTTCATCGGCGATTTCATTTAGCATTTCGGCTAATTGAAGAATTGTAATTTCTTCATTCGCACCAATGTTGAAAATTTCTCCATTAGCCTCTGGCTTCATAGCCGCAGCATAAATACCTGCCACGGTATCTTCAACATATGTAAATGTTCTGGTTTGTTGACCATCACCATGAATAGGAATAGTATCTCCGTTTAAAATACAATCAATGAAAACTGATTGAGGTCCACCCCACCACGAAAGGTGTTGATGCGGCCCATAAGAACCAAAAAAGCGTAACAATACCACCGGAAAATCATGATCTTCCATATAAGCTAAGGCTAAATGTTCATCAAAAAGTTTTGATACAGCATATGCCCATCGCGGTACTTTTGAATCTCCTAAAACAAGATTTCCATCTTCTTTAAAAGGAATATCAGGACTCATACCGTAGACATCAGAGGTAGATGCAAGTACAAACTTTGTTTTCGTTTTTTTAGCGAATTCTAACATATTCTCACTACCCTTTGAGTTAACCTGAAGGGTGGCAACAGCATTACCATATCTCGGTATTTTGAATGCAGCTAAATGAATGATTACATCAAATTCATCTTCAAGACTATTAATAAATGAAGCATCTAAAATATCGTTTTCTAAAAAGGTAAAATTCTCGTTGTTACGGTGAGCATGAATATTTCTAAGATTACCCATAGAAAGGTTATCTACACCAACAACTTGATGCCCTTCTATTAATAGTTTACTCAATAAATTAGAGCCTAAAAAACCGGCAACTCCAGTTACGAGTACTTTTTTCTGTTTTTCAATCATTTATTTAAAATTTAATAGTCGTTTTTTTGATGGTCGCAAGTTAAATTAATTGTACAGCAGCAAAAAATTTCAAGCATGTCATTGAAAGATTAAAACCAACATGATGCCGAAAAAATCAGAAATAGGCTTTAAATAATTTTAACAATGACCTCAAATCTTCAAAAACAAGCTGTTTTTATTGATTTCATCGACGAACGGTAGCAATCTTTGAGAAGACTGCTTTTTAGGCTAAAAGCGAGCTTTTTATGAATAGAAATTTAGTGATAATCAAGTGTTTTTAATCTCATTATCAATATAATAAGTAGTCAAAAAAGAGTAATGTTTAGGGCAAAAAGTCTAAATTATTGTACATTGTGACACTAATATTGCTTGCTTAAAGTTATTTTGAATAAAAACTATTAAGCCTCACAATTTAATTTAATAATGGCAAAAAACGATAAAATAGTGTTCAAGCTAGAAGATAAAATTGAAAGTTCTGCCTCTAAAATTGAAGTAATCAAAAATTTAATTTTTGGTGAAACTATTCAAGAATATGAGGCCGACATAGAAATTTTAAAAAAAGATGTTCTTAAAAAGAAACAAGAGCTAGAGAGTCTTATTGATGAAGTTAAATCAGATTTGAATACTACCCTTGATAGTGTTGCCACTGATGTAAATATCCGCATTACTGAGCTTGAAAAAAACTTCTCTGAAAAAATTGAAGATTTGCAACAAGACCGAGTTAATAAAGATACGCTTGGCAAACTCTTAATTGAGATAGGAGAACGAATTGGAGGTAAATAATACTATTTAAGACCCTCTGTAAAATGAAAGAGAACGAAAAGCTTGAAATCTTAAAGGATATACTTTTTGATGACGGACATAAGTTTGAAGAAAAAATTTCAAAAAGGGTCAAGAATTTAGAACAAACCTTAAATCAAAAAGGAAAACTTTCTGACAAGGTAAACCCACTTATCGTACATCAAATCAATGAATTTAAAGAGAGTATACCCAGCACTCTTGGACCGGTAATTACAGAAACTTTAAAGCAAGAAATTAAAAATCACAAAGACGATGTGGTTGATGCCTTATATCCCGTTTTGGGTAAAATGGTCAAAAAATATGTAGCCCAAGAAATGCAATTGCTACAAGAAAAAATAGATAACCAACTAGGGTTTCTTAAGCGATGGAAATTAAAAATTAATTCTATTTTTTCAGGTAAAAATGAAGATAAGTTGATTCTAGATGAATTGGCATCAGCAAAAATTGAGCAAGTGCTGCTTATTGAAAAAGATTCAGGAATATTAAAAGCAAGTTTTTCTAAATCGAAAACTATTGATGAAGAAATGGTATCAGGTATGCTGACGGCTATTAAGTCTTTTGTTGAAGATGCTTTTAATCAACGTAGTCAAAACCTTGAATCAATTGAATACGAGTTATATCAAATACACCTGCAAAGTTTTGCCACGCATTATATGGCAATTGTTATTTCTGGTAATTATACCACCAGTGCAAAAGATAAATTACAAGATGTGATTTTTAACTTTTACAATAGTTTTATGGCCATGAATCTTGATTTAGTTTTTGAAACTCAGTCGGGTAAAAAACCAACCACCTCTGTTAGTAAATCACGTATTGAACGTGAATTGAAAAAATATTTTGGTAATGCAAAAATCTAAAAAAGTAGTTGTTCTAGGTCATTTTGGCGTGGGAAAAACATCACTAATTAGAAGGTTTGTAACCAATTCTTTTTCAGACAACTATAAAGTTACAATAGGTGTTCATATTACCAAAAAGGTAGTTGAAATATCAAATGATAGTACCATTTCATTGATTTTATGGGATTTGGAAGGTACCGACGATGTTGCCTCTATTCGTGATGCCTATTTATTAGGCACTCATGGACTAGTTTTTGTTTTTGATGTCACAAGGCCTTCAACATTTGAACATTTGAATACTGATTTAGATGTAGTTCGCACTAAAGTGCCTAACACTCCATTAATTGTTGTGGGCAATAAATCAGATTTAGTTGAGGTTGATGAGCTTGATCTTTTGTTCAAAGAAAATTCGCTTTCTGTTGACTTTGTTACTAGTGCTAAAACAGGCGAAACGGTTGATGATTTATTTGTAAAAATGGCTACACTTTTAATTGAAGATGATCCACAAGTATAGAAAAGAATTTTTAAATCAAAATGTTCAGTTCATTTTATTAGATGAGCAAAGCACTGTAATTGAAAGTGATGATAAAATAGTTAAAGTTTCAAAAGGCACTTCGCTAGTAACATTACATCCATTTTTTGAAACGATACCCCCCATAATTGATTTAACTGAAACAGCTCTTGATTTCTTTTGTGTGAATCTGAATTTTGATTCTCAAGAATTGATAGTGGATATAAAAGTTAAGCGTAAGAACAATACCATACTATTGTCGATAACAGACTTTACAGAACATTATAATTCATATCAATCTGTCGCCCAATCAAGAAACGAATCTGTAATAAAGACCGAATTGACGGTAATTAAAAACAAAGAATTAGAAGAAAGAGAACGATTTAAAAATCAGTTTATTCAAAATTTTAGTCATGAGTTAAGAAATCCACTAACAAGCGTCATGGCAATCAGTGATATTTTAACGGATACGGGGCTCACGGTTGAACAACTTAAAATGCTCGATTTTTTAAAAGCTTCTACAAAAAATTTGCACCTTTTAATTGAGGATACCTTAAGTATTGGTATGATTGATGCCGGTAAAATGATTATTCAAAACAAAAGGTTTAGTTTAAATGATGTTTTTGAATTATTAAATTTTTCATACGGGAAAAAGATTAAGCAAAAAGGAATTTCATATGATTTTTATTGGGATGAAAATCTACCTGTTGAAGTAGAAGGCGATCGTTTAAGATTGTATCAGGTACTTGAGAATTTGTTGAATAATGCCTTAAAATATACTGAGCAAGGAAGTATTTCTTTTGAAATGCACCTCAATCAAATGTGGGCAAATAAAGCAAGTGTACGAATTAAGGTGGTTGATTCCGGAATTGGCATTCATAAAAATGATGTGCCTCATATTTTTGAAAGCTTTTATAGAGGAGAGACAGATGAAAAAATTAAAGGCACCGGTCTCGGTTTAACTATAGTTAAACGTCTACTTCATTTAATGGGAAGTGAAATTAAAGTTGAGTCTGAAAAAAATAAAGGAACAACCTTCTATTTTGATAAAGTTTTCGAGTATCCAATTGCTGGTTTAAAATCAGATCTATTACCTGAAAAACCTAAAGCAAATAGTAAACAACAAGCAAAAAGCTCCAAGAAGTATAAGGTGCTATTAGTTGAAGATGATGAAAGTGTGCAATTAAGCTTATTTAAGATTTTATTAGACACAAAGCAGTTTCATGTTGATTTGGCATATGACGGTAATTTAGTGCTACAAGAAGTGGTTAATACTAAATATGATTGTATTTTAATGGATGTCAATTTACCAAACATTGATGGAGACCAATTAACAAAGCTAATACGTGATTTTCCGTTTAAAAATGTTAAGAACATACCAATTATAGGAATTACCGCAAATGCGTATCCTGAAAATAGTAAAGAATATATCGAAGCTGGCATGAATGAAGTGTTGATAAAACCTTTTCAAAAAGAAGTCTTTTTAGATGCACTTTACAAAGTATTAAAGTAATTTTAGCTAATACAAATAATATAGAAATGTAAGAATTTTCTTATAAATAGTTCATTTCATCGATCATTTTTACCTTTTGTCGATACATAATAATTTTTCATTTCATTTATCTCTTACCAATTCCATAAGGTTCTATGTTTGATTAGACAAAAGCACGATAGTCTTTTTCAACTAATTGTAAACTCAAAAAAAAGTGAATTTTTTAATGAACCTTTTAGAAATACCTTTCTTATCTGAAATTATTTTTATGATTAGTACAATGGTATTTATTTTAACAGTTTTGGTTGTTTTACCACAAACTACGATTCAAGAGAAAATTAATACGAGAGAAATTAGAGATTAGACATATAAGTTATACTAGCACTAACCATTGCGAGTAAACCTAAACCCTGTTGATTAAAAACGACTATTCTGAATCACGGTAATTTTGGAGGCGTTTTACTGAGGCATCAGAAAAAATCAAAATGTACTTCGGTACATTTAGAGAATTAGTTTTAACAATCATAAGGGATAAAAGGCTCATTTTGAGCCTTTTTTTATGCCTTTTTTTTAAATTTCGATTATGAAGTAGGTGACAAGACGGTCAAAAAAGAATCAAAATTGCACCAATAGCAGTTAATACTAAAATCATTTTTCTGTATAACTGGTTCTTTATAGTTTTTACTAATCGAATACCAAGAATAATTCCTAAAACTATTGCAGGCATTAATTTTAAATTGATAGTCAATGATTCTAACGAAATAGTTTTCCATGACCAAATATGAAAAGGCAACTTAAAAACATTGATAATCAAAAACAGCCAAGCCGCAGTAGCAATAAATTGATTTTTAGGCAAACGCATCGCTAAGAAAAAGATATTACTAAACGCTCCTGCTAGGTTTCCTACCATTGTAGTAAAACCCGCTGATATGCCCATAATTCCTGCAAAAGCCCAATGAGAAGGTACTTTTCTTGACTTTTTTTGATCCCACCAAAACATCACAATGATACTTAAAAGTATGATACAAGCCATACCAATTTTAAAGGTTGTTTCGTTTAAATCTTTACCCACAAATACACCTAAAAGTATGCCAGCAATCATCCAAGGTAGAAAGCGTAAAATATAGTTCCATTGGGCATGACGATTATAGTAAATGACGGCAAAAACATCACCAATAATAAGAAGAGGTACCAATAAACCTGTTGATGGTTTTGCTCCAAAAGCAAGCGCCATCAAAGCAACTATAATCATTGAAATTCCTTTGATACCAGCTTTTGAAATACCCACAACAAGAGCTGCGGTATAAGCCATTACCCATCCGCTGGTCGAAATATCAAAACTTGTTAGCGAAATCACACCTTTTATTTAATAGCAAAAGTATCTTAAAAAACAATATCTTTAGCTTTCAACCAACAACCGCTCTTATGGAATTAAGTACCCTCGATTATAGTTTTATCATTGTCTTTTTTGCAATAGTATTAGGAATTGGTATTTATGTTTCTAAAAAGTCTGGCAAGAACTCGTCTGAATTTTTTCTTTCTGGTAGAACCATGCCTTGGTGGTTATTAGGTCTTTCAATGGTTGCAACTACCTTTTCAACTGACACACCCAATCTGGTAACTGATATTGTGAGAACTAATGGTGTTTCTGGTAATTGGGTGTGGTGGTGTTTTTTATTGACAGGAATGCTTACCGTATTTGTGTATGCTAAACTCTGGCGAAAATCAAATGTAAATACTGATTTAGAATTTTATGAAATGCGATACGGTGGCAAACCGGCGAGCTTTTTACGCAAATTTCGGTCTCTCTATTTAGGTGCTTTATTCAATATTATTACCATGGCATCTGTCACCTTGGCGGCCATTAAAATTGGAGGTATTATGTTAGGTCTTGAGCCTTGGGAAACTGTGGTTGGTGCAGGTCTAATTACCGTTATTTTTAGTGCCCTAGGGGGTTTTAAAGGGGTTGTTTATACTGATTTTCTTTTATTTTTTGTAGCTATGGCTGGGGCTGTCGGAGCCGCTTTTTATTTGGTAAATATTCCTGAAGTTGGCGGTATTGAAGCTTTATTGGATAATGAAAATGTTTCTGATAAACTCAATATTTTACCTGATTTTGATAATAAAGAAGTACTGATTACTATGTTTATCATTCCCATTGCGGTGCAATGGTGGAGTTCTTGGTACCCGGGTGCTGAACCAGGTGGTGGGGGCTATATTGCCCAAAGAATGTTGGCCGCAAAAGATGAAAATCATGCCATTGGCGCAACCTTCTTTTTCAATATCATGCACTATGCTTTACGCCCATGGCCCTGGATTTTAGTGGCCTTGGCTTCTTTAGTAGTTTATCCTGACATCGCCAGTATAGCAGCAGCTTTTCCAAATGTTGCTGAAAGTAAATTAGGTCATGATTTAGCCTATTCGGCTATGTTAACCAAGCTGCCTAGTGGCTTATTAGGGGTGGTTTTAGCCTCTTTGGTTGCTGCGTATATGAGCACTATTTCAACCCAATTGAATTGGGGCTCATCGTATATTGTTTTTGATTTTTATAAACAACAAATTAATCCTGAAGCTACAGAAAAACAGATGGTAGCAGTGGGTAGAATCTCAACAGTTCTTTTAATGGTCTTAAGTGCTTTATTGGCATTGACCTTGCAAAATGCTTTTGAGGTATTTGACCTATTAATCACTTTTGGCGCAGGTACTGGCTTGGTATTTATTTTGCGTTGGTTCTGGTGGCGAATTAATGCATGGAGTGAAATAACAGCCATGTTTGTTTCAGGAATACTTTCTATTCTTTTGGTTAAAACAGATTTAGGAGAATTTCTTTTTGCACCAGAAATCGGGCTTCTTCCCGAATGGATGAACTATCCGTTTGTAGTTATCGTCACAACTACTATTTGGATGCTAGTTACCCTTATGACACAGCCAGAATCTGATGAAACATTACGAAAATTTTATAAGAAGATACAACCCGGAGGGCCAGGTTGGTCAAAAGTAGTGGCCAAGGCAAATGAAGATTCAGTTGATATAGTAAATAAAAATGAGAATTGGAGTGTTCCTTCAGGTATCACAGCGATGCTTTTAGGAGTTACCCTGGTCTATTCAATCATGTTCGCTACTGGGTACTGGATTTACGGCACAACAAATTTAGCCTTGATTTTAACTGGAGTCGCTGCCATTTCAGCATTTTTACTTATTAAAGTTTGGGGCAAAATGAAAAGTAATATTTTATAAATCTCTAGGGTATGAAAGATAGAATTCTAGCGGTTGATATTTTCAGAGGGGCTACTATAGTTTTAATGATTCTAGTAAATACGCCAGGCACTTGGTCTGCCGTTTATGCACCTTTTTTGCATGCAAAATGGCATGGGTATACACCTACTGATTTAGTTTTTCCTTTCTTTTTATTCATCGTTGGCACCTCAATTGTTTTTGCTTATCAAAATAAAATTGCGAATAGTAACACCTATAAAAAAATTACTATTCGAACTTTAAAATTGATTGGTCTCGGACTCTTTCTTGGGGCATTTACCTTAAGCTTTCCATTTTTTAAAGACTTTGTTGATATTCGTTTTCCGGGAGTATTGCAGCGCATAGGAGTCGTTTTCTTCTTTGCTTCTATCTTGTTTTTAAACTTTAAATGGAAAACCTTGATAGGTATCGCTATATTTTTATTAGTTGGTTATTGGCTGATGATGACTCTTATTCCTGTTGAAGGGGTAGCATCAACTTTAGAACGCGCACCCAATAATTTGGCCAATTGGCTTGATGTTAAAATCTTTGGTTCGCACAACTATAAAGCAGATTATGACCCAGAAGGAGTATTAAGTACCATACCCTCAATTGTAAGCGCTTTACTCGGTATTTTCACAGGACTCATGTTAACTTCTAAACAAGAAAAGAAAGCTACAATTTTAATGGGCATTGGCGGTTCTTTACTTATAATTGGGCACATTTGGGATATTTTCTTTCCTATTAATAAAGCACTTTGGACAAGTAGTTTTGTGCTCGTCACTGCCGGTTGGGCCAATTTAATTTTAGCTTTAATTTATTATCTGACAGATATTAAGAAAATTAGGTTTGGAAGCCTATTTAGATATGCAGGTGCTAACGCTATTGTACTATACTTTTTGTCAAGCTTTATAAGTAAGATTATGGGACTTATCAAAGTAGGAGACACTTCATTACACGGATGGCTTTTTGACACTATCTATGTTCATGATTTTATGTCAATGCAACTATCCTCTTTATTGTACGGTCTAAGTGTAGTAGCTTTTTATGTGGTGCTGGCCTATGTAATGTATCAACGTAAAATTTTTATAAAAGTGTAATTTTTGGTCTTTAAAACGACACATTTTAAGTACGAACCAAACTATATTCTTCTTTGAAAAAATACGATGTTATTGTTATTGGAGGTGGCGCAGCTGGCCTCGGTAGCTCAGGTGTTGCAAATGCATTAGGGTTAAAAACCTTGATGATTGAAAAAGATGAGAATAATTTTGGTGGCGATTGCACTAATTATGGTTGTGTACCTAGCAAAGCTTTAATTCATTTAGCGCATCAATTTCATCAAGCGAAACTGGCTTCAAAATTCGGACTTACCGTTAGCGGAAAAGCGAATATGGATGCCATTTTAAATCATGTTCACAAACATCAAGAACATATAAAAAGCACTGAAGATGCTGCTGCCTTAAGAAGCCATGGTATTGATGTGATTATTGGCGAAGCTTCATTTTCATCAAAAGAAAGTATAACAGTTAACGGAGAAGAATATACGGCAAAGCAAATTTTTTTATGTACAGGGTCAAAACCAAGACATCTTACGATTGAAGGAATGAAATCGGTGCAAGTCTATACCAACGAAAACATTTTTTTTGATTGTAGAACCTTACCAGAAGACTTTGTAGTTATTGGTGGCGGACCCATTGGTTGCGAATTGGGTCAAGTGTTTTCGCGTTTCGGGTCAAAAGTTACTATTGTCAATAGAGGCGACCGGTTATTGAATAAAGAACCTGAAAAAGTATCTCATATTTTAGAAGAACAGTTTAGAAAAGAAGGCATAGAAATTATTAATAACGCTGAGGTTACATCTTTTGAAGATGAAAATGCGATGATTATTTCTAAAGATGGAACAAAAACAAAGGTGGCTTGTGATGCCACTTTAATTTCAGTAGGAAGAATTGTAAATACAAAAGGTCTTGCACTTGAAAAAGGAGGCATTGAATTGACAGACCGAGGAAAAATAAAAGTTGACACCTACCTTCAAACCACTAACAAAAGAGTGTATGCACTTGGTGATGCTGCCGGTAGCTATATGTTTTCTCATGGGGCAGAGAAAATGGTACGTCAAGTATGGCGCAATATATTATTCCCGTTTTTTAAGAAAAAAAATACTCTAAGCGATTTAAGTTGGGTAACCTTTACCGATCCACAAGTTGCGCATTTTGGATTAACCGAAAAACAAATTTGGGATGAAGGTCTACCGCATTACCGTCAAGATCAAACATTTGAGCATGACGATCGTGCTGTACTTCAAGATTATACCTATGGTCACTTATCAATTTGGTTTGATGGTCACAAAAACCCTGCTAAAAAGAAAGTACTTTCAGGTAGTATGATTGCGCCTCAAGCAGGAGAATTAATTCAAGAATTAGAGCTTGCAAAACATGCAAAAATACCAGCAAAAACAATTGAAAGCAGAGTATATCCGTATCCGGTGGCTACACGAATTAATCAAAAAGCACTAAGAGGTATAATGGCCAGTACACGAACGGGGTGGAAGTTAAAATTGGCCAGAAAGATATTTCGCTTTTTATATTAAGAGCGATTTGACATTAATTTTGCAACGTATTTACCTATTACATCAAACTCTAAATTAACTACGGTTCCTGCCTTATACGAACTAAATCGTGTATTTTCATAGGTATATGGTATGATGGCGACACTAAATGTGTTTTTACCAGAATCAACTACAGTTAAGCTGGTACCATCAATAGTAATCGAACCTTTTTCAATAGTTGGGTTTCCTAAGGTAGAATCATACTCAAAAGAAAAAATCCAACTTCCGCCTTGCTCTTTTAAAGATGTGCAAACTCCCGTTTGATCAATATGCCCTTGAACAATATGTCCGTCTAATCTGCTTCCTAGAACCATGGCACGTTCTAAATTAATTGAATCGCCTATTTTAAGATTTTTAAGACTTGTTTTTTGTAGTGTTTCGTCTATGGCCGTAACCGTAAAAGTATCTCCATCTAAAGAAACTACCGTTAAACAAACCCCATTATGGGCAATACTTTGATCAATTTTTAAAGCAGGCGTTAAGGTTGACTTTACGGTAATATGTAGATTACTTGCTTCTGCTTCTAAATGGGTAATTTCTCCTAAAGTTTCAATTATTCCTGTAAACATCTTCCGTATTAATTAACTAGTTTTGCATTTATTGAATGTTGAGTCCCCTGTTTCAACCAAATTCTTAACTGACCTCTTTTTTCGGGGAGGGCGGTATCGCTAAAAGCGGTTTTGTGTGGGGCTACAAAGGTAAAGCATATCATGGAAGAAAATAGCAAAATAAAGCTTGGCATATCTGTAGGTGATTTAAATGGAATTGGATGCGAAGTAGCTTTGAAAACTTTTGAAGATTCGAGAATGCTTGATTTTTGCACGCCCATTTTCTTTGCATCGAATAAGTCAATTGCGCTTCAGAAAAAGACCATCAATAGCGAAATAAATTTTAATGGAATTCAAAAAATTGAAGAAGCAATTGATGGCTCTGTAAATGTTTTAAATGTTTGGAAAGAAGAACCAACTATTGAATTTGGTACGGCTAGTGAAGAAATTGGCGCTTATGCCATTAAATCGTTAAGAGCTGCGACAGAAGCATTAAAAGTTGGGGCTATTGATGTTTTGGTAACGGCACCCATAAATAAAAATAATATTCAATCTAAAGACTTTGATTTTCCGGGGCATACTGATTTTTTGGCAGCAGAATTAGAAGGTGAAAGTTTGATGTTTATGGTTACTGATCATTTAAAAATTGGGTTGTTGACTGACCATCTTCCAGTAAAAGATGTGGCTGAAGCCATCAATCCTATTTTAATAAGAACTAAGGTCAGAACTATTGAAAAATCATTGCAAATTGATTTTGGTGTGCGTCGACCAAAGGTTGCTCTTTTAGGTATTAATCCGCATAGCGGTGATAATGGCACCATAGGCAAAGAAGATGATGAGGTATTAAAACCGGTAATTAAAGAAATGTCAGATGCTGGGCATTTGGTTTTTGGCCCATATGCAGCAGATAGTTTCTTTGGGTCTGATGGGTATAAGAAATTCGATGCTATTTTAGCCGCCTATCACGATCAAGGCTTAATACCATTTAAAACGATTTCTTTTGGCAATGGGGTAAACTACACGGCTGGCTTGTCAAAAGTGCGAACTTCACCTGACCATGGTACGGCCTATGAAATAGCAGGAAAAGGAAAAGCAGATTTCAGTTCGTTCAAAGAAGCTGTTTTTACTGCGATTCGAATTTTCAAAAACAGACAAGAGAATGTAGAGCTAACTGCTAATCCGCTTCAAAAACAACGTGTAAGAAGATAATTCTTTAAAATTAATTTTCAGTTTTTCAGTATTGGGTATTACTAAAATAAATGTATCTTTGCACCCGCATTGTTTACAAGGGGTTTAACATTGTTTACAAGCGAAGTATTTTTAAAACAACGTGTAGCGATGAATAAAAAGGAGTTTAGTATTCCTTTCTCAGGGCTGAAACAAGGTAAGCACGAGTTTGAATACAAGGTTAAAAGTGAGTTCTTTGAATCTTTTGAATACGACGAATTCAATGATGCCAATATTAGTTTAAAGGTTGAAATGAATAAGACAAGTACCATGTTAGAATTGGTACTCATTGCACAAGGCAATGTAAATGTCAATTGTGATTTGTCAAATGAACCTTTTGATTTAGGTGTCAGCGATGAATTAGAACTGGTTGTTAAATTTGGAGATAGTTTCAATGATGAGAATGATGAAATTTTAATTATTCCTCATGGCGAGCATCAAGTAAACATAGCACAGTATGTTTATGAAATGATTGTTCTAGCGGTTCCTCAGAAAAGAGTACATCCTAAAGTGTTAGATGGCTCAATGAAATCTGAAGCACTTGAAAAGCTAGAAAATTTGAAACCAAGGGCAGAAAAAGAGAATAAAGAAACAGATCCTAGATGGGATGCTTTAAAAAAGTTAAAAACGGATAAATAAAGGTATAAAATGGCACATCCTAAAAGAAAAATTTCAAAAACCAGAAGAGACAAAAGAAGAACTCATTATAAAGCTGTAGCACCAACTTTAGCTACAGATTCAACTACTGGTGAAATGCATTTGTATCATAGAGCTCATTGGCATGAAGGTAAATTGTATTACAGAGGTCAAGTGCTGGTTGATAAAACTGAAGAAGTAGAAGCTTAATCTGACTCAAAACATATACTAATTGAAACTCCCTTTTTTTCAAATGGGAGTTTTTTTGTGCTCAAAATCACTAAAATAGTGCACAATTGATAGCGAAAATCTAAAATTTCATTTTTTAGCTTTTTTTCACAAAAAGTGCGTTTTTTTATTAAAAAATGACGAAAAATCAATTATTTTGACGATTTTTGAACCGTTTTTGATCAAAATCGATTTTAAATGAATAATGTATCTGCAGCAATTACCGCAGTCGGTGGTTTTGTTCCGAAGTTTGTCATGACTAACCAAATGTTAGAAAAATTGGTGGATACCAATGATGAGTGGATAACCTCTAGAACAGGGATCAATGAACGAAGAATTTTGAAAGAAGATGAAGGGTCAGGAACATCTTATATGGCCATTAAAGCAGCTGAAGAACTTCTTAAAAAAGGAAATATCGACCCAGCAGAAATTGATATGGTTATTGTTGCTACTGTCACACCTGATTCATTAGTGGCATCAACAGCAGCTTTTGTTGCTTCTGAAATCGGAGCCGTAAATGCTTTTGGGTATGATTTACTAGCAGCATGTTCAAGCTTTTTATTTGGTATGTCGACCGCTGCTAGTATGATTCAGTCAGGCAGGTATAAGAAGGTGCTACTGATTGGTGCTGATAAGATGTCTTCAATTGTAGACTATACAGATAGAACAACCTGTATTATTTTTGGTGATGGTGCTGGCGCTGTTCTTTTTGAACCAAATACAGAAGGTTTAGGGCTTCAAGATGAATATTTAAGATCTGACGGAAACGGAAGAGCATATTTAGGAATGGATGCGGGAGGATCAATTTTGCCAGCTTCAGAGCAAACCGTTAAAGACAGAAAACATTTTATCTATCAAGAGGGCAGAACAGTTTTTAAATTTGCTGTTTCAAATATGGCTGATGCCGGGGCTAAAATATTAGAAAGAAATTCATTAACTGGAGATGATGTAGATTGGCTTATACCACATCAAGCTAATAAACGAATCATTGATGCAACATCAAATAGAATGGAGTTGTCATCAGACAAGGTACTAATGAACATTCAACGATATGGTAATACTACCTCAGGTACATTGCCACTTCTATTAGCAGATTTTGAAGATAAATTTAAAAAAGGGGATAATCTTGTATTCGCTGCTTTTGGTGGCGGATTTACTTGGGGATCTATTTATTTAAAATGGGCATATAATTAAGCTAAAGAGTAAAAACTGAAACTTTATGGATATTAAAGAAATTCAAAGCCTCATCAAATTTGTGGCTAAATCTGGTGCCAGCGAGGTAAAACTTGAAATGGAAGACATCAAGATAACCATCAGAACAGGGTCAACTTCTGGCAGTGGTGAAACTACAATTGTGCAGCAAATACCTATGGCGTCAGCGCCAATGGCACAAATACCCGTTGTGGCTCAAGAAGCACCAGCAGCGACTACTGAGAAAACCGCTGCCGATGACAAGCAAGATGATGACTCAAAATACATTACCATCAAATCTCCGATAATCGGAACTTTTTATAGAAAACCTTCGCCAGACAAACCTGCATTTGTAGAGGTAGGTAGTGATATCAAACAAGGTGATGTTTTATGTGTGATTGAAGCTATGAAACTCTTCAACGATATTGAGTCTGAAGTTTCAGGTAAAATTGTAAAGATTTTAGTTGACGATTCGTCGCCAGTTGAATTTGATCAACCTTTATTTTTAGTAGATCCATCATAAATAAATTTTAAGTGTTAACTATTAAATACCTCCTGAGAAAGGAGCATTTAAAGCTTAGGCTTAAATCTTAAAATTTCAAAAGATGTTCAAAAAAATATTGATAGCAAATAGAGGAGAAATTGCACTACGCGTTATAAGAACGTGCAAAGAGATGGGTATAAAAACTGTCGCAGTTTATTCTAAAGCAGATGAAGAAAGTTTACATGTTCGATTTGCTGATGAAGCGGTATGTATTGGTCCAGCTCCGAGTAGTGAATCTTATTTAAAAATACCTAATATCATAGCCGCTGCTGAAATCACAAATGCTGATGCCATTCACCCCGGCTATGGTTTTCTTTCTGAAAATTCGAAGTTTTCAAAAATATGTGCAGAGCATGACATTAAATTTATTGGTGCTTCTGGCGAACACATAGATAAGATGGGTGATAAGGCTACTGCTAAAGCAACAATGAAAGAAGCTGGAGTACCATGTGTGCCTGGTTCTGATGGCATTTTGAAAGATGTTGCTGAAGCAAAAAAAATTGCTAAAAAAATGGGGTATCCCGTTATGATAAAGGCAACTGCAGGAGGGGGTGGTAAAGGAATGCGAGCGGTTTGGTCAGAAGATGAAATGGAAGACCTTTATGATAGCGCTGTGCAGGAAGCTACCGCTGCTTTTGGTAATGGAGGCATGTATATGGAGAAGCTCATTGAAGAGCCACGTCATATTGAAATTCAAGTGGTTGGCGATCAATATGGAAAAGCATGTCATCTTTCAGAAAGAGATTGTTCAGTGCAACGTAGACATCAAAAATTAACTGAAGAAACTCCTTCACCTTTTATGACTGATAAATTACGTAATGAAATGGGCAAGGCCGCCATTAAAGCTGCGGAGTATATCAAGTACGAAGGAGCAGGAACGGTAGAATTTTTAGTTGATAAGCATCGAAATTTTTATTTTATGGAAATGAATACTAGAATTCAAGTTGAGCATCCTATCACAGAACAAGTGGTTGATTATGATCTGATCAGAGAGCAAATTCTAGTTGCGGGTGGAGTTCCGATTTCTGGTAAAAATTACTTTCCAAAATTACATTCAATAGAATGCCGCATTAATGCAGAAGATCCATATCATGATTTTAGACCATCTCCTGGTAAAATAACTACTTTACATACCCCTGGAGGTCACGGCGTAAGAATGGATACACACGTGTATAGCGGGTATTCTATACCGCCAAACTACGATTCAATGATTGCTAAATTGATTACCACAGCTCAAACTCGTGAAGAGGCCATCAATAAAATGAAAAGGGCCTTAGACGAATTTGTAATTGAGGGCATTAAAACTACAATTCCTTTTCACAGACAATTGATGGATCATCCTGATTACTTAGCAGGCAATTATACTACTAAGTTCATGGAAGATTTTGAAATCGACGCTTAAGACCTTTGTTACTTTTAAGCATTAATATAAATTGGAAGCAGCATGTTTTTACATGCTGCTTTTTTATGTATGCTACTTTTTGAATTTGTAATTTAGAAGGATGAATTTAAGCTATTGGGAGTATAAGACATGGCTTTCGAATATTGATTACACGATTGTAGGCAGCGGTATAGTTGGTCTTACATGTGCGTTGAATTTGAAAGAAAAATATCCCAAAGCTAAAATACTTGTTTTAGAAAAAGGAATCTTACCTCAAGGCGCAAGTACTAAAAATGCAGGTTTTGCGTGCTTTGGTAGTATGACAGAAATTCTTTCTGATTTAAATTATCATTCAAAAGAAGAAGTCCTTCAATTAATTCAAAAGCGTTATCAAGGTATTCAATTGCTTCGCGAAACCTTAGGTGATGACGTTGTTGATTTTCAGCAATTAGGGGGTCATGAACTATTCTTAAAAGGTAAAAACAATAGCTTTCAAAATTGTTTAGATAAGTTAGTTGAAATCAATAAATTGTTACAACCAGTTTTTGGTTCAAATGCCTTTAAAATAACTAAGAATCAATTTGATTTTAAGGGTATAGAAGACTCTTATATTACCCAAATTCATGAGGGTCAAATTGATACGGGTAAAATGATAAAGGCTCTACTCAAGAAAGTAAGAGCAAAAGGAATAGAAATTTTAAATGGAATACAAGTAACTAATTATTCTGAAGCACAGCATAAAGTTCATGTTAGTACTAATGCCTTTGAATTCAAAACTCAAAAACTATTTTTGGCAACAAACGGCTTTGCAACTGAATTAATTGATGATGATGTCAAACCAGCACGTGCACAAGTTTTAGTAACCAAACCCATTAAAAATTTAAAAATAAAAGGAACTTTTCATTTAGATCAAGGGTATAATTATTTTAGAAATATTGATAATCGAATCCTTTTAGGAGGAGGAAGAAATATTGATGCTAAAACAGAAGAAACTTTCGAATTCGGTTTAACCCAAAAAATTCAAAATCATTTAGAGCGCCTTTTAAAAAACAACATTTTGCCTGATACTGAATTTGAAATCGACCGCTCTTGGAGTGGTATTATGGCCATGGGTCAAAAGAAAACACCCATAGTAAGACAAATATCAAATAATATATTTTGTGGCGTAAGATTAGGAGGTATGGGTATTGCCATTGGCAGTCTTACAGGTAAAGAAATGAGCATGTTATTATGATAAACTTAAATTTTTTTGAATTTTTTTTTTGACTGAATTCGTTTTAAGGGTATCTTCATAAAATATTTATAGCGCCCCAAAACTTATCTTAAAAAGTAAAATGTCTATTTAGCAGCGTTTTTCTTGAGAAATAATCTTTATGTTTTATTGGCTTTAAACCATTTTTTGATTTAAAGTTTTTTTATGCCTTCTCCTCCAAGTCGCGTCATTGTGCTACTAGTACTTTGTTCGTTGTTTTGTAATTTTAAAGGATATGCTGATGCCACGCATTATGCAGAAGGGGAATCTGACCTTAAATTTGAAGTTACAAATGATACCCTTCGCAATCCGAAATTACAGAAATTTGAAACCAAGTATGATGCCTTAATTACCAGAGCATATTTCAAAATTATTGTTGAAGCCGAAAGAGCTGATATAGAACTATCAAAGGAATTTAAAGAAAAGTTTTTAGCCTATCAAAATAGTATAAGTACCGCTGCATTAACTGAAGATTTAGAGCAAGAATTAGATAAAGTCTATGTTAAATTTAGTGCACATAGAAAAATGCTAAAAGGCCTAAAATCATGGCGTATTTTTAGTGATTACCGCACCGGAGATTTAGCTTATTTCAAGACTGAAAACTACAATCAAATTTATGCAATGTACAAAAGGGGTTCAAATGATTTTACCATGGTTAAAGTCTTGATGTACAAACTGGCAGATCTGTATCACTTTGGCGAATAGGGTTACCAATGCATATGATTTTAAAAGAAGCCTTGTTTCAATTTTGTAAAGTCTTTGTTGAGCAACGTTTAACACGAATTCATAATCAAATTAATGACATTAAGGTTTCGTTACACTCAGAAACTAAAAGTAGTGCTGGTGATAAGCATGAAACAGGTAGGGCAATGCTTCAACTAGAGCGTGAAAAACTAGGAGTTCAACTTTCTGAGGCTGAGAAAATGAATCAAGTTTTAGCCAAAGTATCTTTGAACGCAAACCATTCACATGTAACCCTTGGCAGTCTGGTAAAAACTTCAAAAAGCACTTATTTTATTTCCATTTCCTCGGGTGAGTATAAAGCCCAGAATGAATCAATTTATTGTATTTCAAGTCAAACCCCAATCGGAAAATTATTACTAGGCAAACAAAAGCATGATACCATTATATTTAATGGGCAAGACATTAGCATCTCTGAAATTAGTTAGCTATTTTCTTTTGCTATGGCTTTTAATGATGTAAATTCAAAACATCATTAAAATTATAATTCATGAAAATTTCTTTTATTCTAAATGGTGCTGAGCAAAGTATTGAAATTGCTGATGTTACCACTCCCTTATTATGGGTGGTTCGTGATATGCTCAATCTTAAAGGAACAAAATTTGGATGCGGAAAAGCGGCTTGTGGTGCGTGCACCTTGCATGTAGATAATAATGCCATTCGTTCGTGTTCTTACCCTATTCAATTAGTTGAAGGTAAAGAAGTGACTACTATTGAAGGTTTGGGTAATGAGAAAAATCCGCATCCGGTACAACAAGCATGGATCGAAGAAGTAGTACCACAATGTGGCTATTGTCAACCTGGGTTTATGATGGCTACAGCGGCTTTATTGGCTCAAAACCCGAATCCATCTGAAGAAGAAATTGATAAGAGCATTACTAATGTATGTAGATGTGCAACCTACTATAGAATGCGAAAGGCTATTCATCGCGCCGTAGAATTGAATGGAGATATTGTAGAACCTAAAAACGCATATTAATGGCAAGAAAAAAGATATCACGACGCAAGTTTTTGGTTCGAGGTGGTTTGGGTACGCTGGGGGTTTTAGCTGTGGGTACTTATGTGATGAGAAACCCTATTCGAAGGGGTATTGCATCGGCTTTGAATACTACAGAAACGCCCTATGTGGGTAATACCAGCGAGCCTATAATTTGGTTTGAAGTCACTACTGATAATACCATCATTTTACATAGCCCTAAAGTTGAAATGGGGCAAGGGTCTTTTACGGGTTTAGCACAAATGGCAGCCGATGAACTCGATATTTCAATGGATCAAATTAAAGTGGTTCATGCTGAATCTATATCTGGTAATATGGATGGATTCGCAACCGGCGGGAGTACTTCAATTTCAACTTTATGGATTCCACTTAGAGAGTTGGCCGCAACAATGCGAGAAATGATGAAGAATGAAGCAGCACTTAAAATGAACGTTGAGGCAGAAAGTATATCTAGTGAAAATGGTATTTTTTCTTCGGATGGAAAAACTATGACCTATGCGGAAGCTGTTATCGATGTTACTGAATGGAAAGTGCCCGATACTCCTGTTTTAAAAGATTTAAAGGACTATAAATTCATAGGAAAACCCATTGCTAGAGTTGATTTAAAAGATAAGGTTTTCGGAAGCCCAATATATGGCATGGATGCCACCATGCCAGATATGCTATTTGGAGCTGTGGTCAGACCAACAGAAATAGGGGCGACCTATGTCGATGCTGATACGTCAAAGGCTGAAAAAATGCCTGGGGTTGTAAAAATAGTAAAGGAGAAAGATTTTGTGGGCGTAGTGGCACAAACGTATACTGAAGCCGAAAATGCGAAAAATGCAATAGAAGCTACTTGGCAGATTGAACGTACTTGGCAAACTGCAGATATTGAACGTATGATCGAAGTTGGCAAGGGCGAACCTTTTGTCATTCAGAAAGAAGGAAAAGCGAAACGTATTTTAGAAGACGCTGATGACCTAATAACCGCTGAGTATAAAAGTCCTATTGGTGCTCACGCACAACTAGAACCAAACGGGGCACTCGCCCATGTTGAAGCAGATAAAGCGATAATCATCATGTCAACTCAGGTGGTAAAAATTACTAGAGATGAAATTGCTGACCGATTAGGTTTAGATACGGATCAAGTAAATATAGTACCTACCTTTTTAGGCGGGGGTTTTGGGCGTCGTTTACACACGCCAAACGGAATTCAAGCCGCAGTGTTGTCAAAGGCGGTAGAAAAGCCCGTTAAATGCTTTTTAAATAGGCAAGAAGAATTTCAAAATGATACATTTAGACCACCTACACACCATGTCTTAAAAGGGAAATTAAATGCTGAAGGACTGATTGAAGCTTTAGAACATAATGTTTCTAGTGGTGATGTTGCTTTTGGGTCTCCAATGGTACCTCGTATTGCCGAACCCGTTTTAGGGGCAGATTTAGGCGCATGGCGTGGGGGCATGATTCAATACGGTGGCATTCCAAACTTTCGAACAGTTTCATGGCGTAAAAAATTACCTTTCGCAACAAGTTGGTGGAGAAGTTTAGGCTTATTAGCAAATACGTTTGCAGTAGAAAGTTTTATTGATGAATTGGCGATAGCAGCGAATAAAAACCCTGTTGAATTTAGATTAGCACAAATTCAAGATAATGATCGTGGTTTCCGTTTAAAAGAAGTCATAAAAGCAGCGGCTGAAAAGTCAGGGTATACTGATGAAGTGATTGATGGTAAAGCAATGGGTTTTGCCGCTTCTACTGATGTCAATACACCATGTGCACAAGTAGTTGAGGTTGAGGTTGAAGCTAATCAAATTAGGGTACTTAAAGTAACCTGCGCCATGGATCCAGGCTTGGCAGTAAACCCGGATCAAGTTAAAGCACAATGTGAAGGCGCTATAATTATGGGTATTAGTGCTTCAATGTTTGAAAAAATGGAAGTTGAAGACGGCACTTTAACTCCTGTTATATATGGCCCGTATGAAATGGCTAAACTGAAAGATACACCCAAAGAAATTGATGTTGTATTACTTCAAAATGCCGATTTGCCCGGAGCCGTGGGCGAACCACCTTTAGGGCCAATTGGCGCAGCAATTGCAAATGCAGTATATAGACTTACAGGTCAGCGTTTACGTGAATTGCCCTTGAAATTAAGTTAGTCTATTTCTGGTTTCGAACGATTGGCTTTCTTTTGCGACGCTTTCTTTTTTGATGTTAAGCGTTTTTCAATAGCACTTTTTGAGGGTTTTGTGGTTTTGCGTTTTTTCTGAACTTTTAAAGCGCTTTCAATTATGCCCATAAATCGTGTAATAACCAAGGCCTTATTTTTATGTTGACTTCTACTCTCATCGCATTGCAAAAGTAAAATTTGGTCTTTGGTAAGCCTTGATGCTAATTTTAAAAGAAGTCGTTCTTTCTCTTGAGGTTGAAATGAAGTTGAGTTCTGTAAATCGAAAGAAAGCTCAATTTTTGTAGATACTTTGTTTACATGTTGTCCACCTGCCCCACTACTTCGTACTGCCTTAAATTTCAATTCTCTTATAAGATTGACTTTATTCATGACATTAGGTTATGGGGAGTCTTTTGTTTAACACCTCGATAGAAACGTTTAAAAATACCTTTTTATCCCTAGGTAAGGATTCATGATGATGAAAGTAAATCATTTTTCCTTCATAAGAACCTTTAATTAAAAAATGAGCTCCCATATAAAAAGACTGTAGCACGCTTACTTCAAGTCCTGATTTTTGAGAAACTTTAAATTCATTGGCATAGACTATGATTTGTCTTTTTGTATCAGCATATGTTTTAATAATATTGATAGGAACTACGTTCGCCTGACCGAATAATGAAGCGATATAGATATCTTCAGGATGTTGATATAAATCATAGGGTGTGCCTTTTGCAATTATTTTTTTATCTCTCATCACAAATACTCGGTCTGCGAAAGGGAGCATATCATTATAATCATGAGTTGCTGTAATTACAGTAATACCTTCTTTTTTGAGATAGGCATAGAGGTTTCTTCTTAAGTCGTTTTTTCTGAAATTATCAATGTGACTAAAAGGTTCATCAAGTAATAATATTTCAGGTTGTTGTGCTAATACCCTTGCCAAGGCTACGCGCTGTTGCTGCCCTCCACTTAAAAATTTTACCTTGGTTTCGGCAAATTCAACAAGATCAATTATCTCAAGAAGTTCATGGGTTCTTCTTTTTAATTCTTCAGGCTTAAAAAGGCTGAGGTATTGACTTATGTTTTCAAAAACAGTGGTAAAGGGCATTAAGTCAAAATCTTGAGAAAGGTATTTTATATACTTTTCACCGGGTATTAAATTAAATAAGGGACCTAAGATTTGTTTGTCTTCCCAATATACCTCTCCTACTTTGATATCAAGTAGACCGTAAATGATTTTAAGTAGCGTGCTTTTACCACAACCACTTTCGCCAATTAAGGCCACATGTTCGCCAGGATGCACTCGAATATTAATATTTTCAAGCACTTCAACTTTATCGTAGGCAAAAGAAACGTGGTCTATTTGGAGCATTTTCGCAACTAGGGATTGTCAAAAATTCAATTTCATTTTAATTCTTGTTCTTAGCTAAGGAACGAGCTTAAAACCCAATTATTGGCATTAATCTTTGAATTCTTTCAACACCGCTTGATTTGGTAAATTATTATAACCCATATTATATAGGGTAAAGCCATAAATATCAGCATATTGTTCTATGGTTTTACTTACTGGCGTACCTGCGCCATGACCTGCGTTTGTTTCAATACGAATTAAGGTTGGGTTGCTTCCTACTTGTTTTTCTTGCAATTCCGCCGCAAACTTAAAACTGTGAGCAGGTACCACTCGGTCATCATGATCACCAGTGGTTACTAAGGTTGCAGGATAAGAAACACCTGTTTTGACATTGTGAACAGGAGAATACCCTTTTAAATATTCAAACATTTCTTTACTGTCTTCAGCGGTACCGTAATCATAAGCCCATCCCGCGCCAGCGGTAAACGTATGATAGCGCAACATGTCCATCACACCCACAGCGGGCAAAGCTACTTTCATTAAATCTGGGCGTTGAGTCATTGTAGCCCCTACCAAAAGACCGCCATTACTACCTCCTCTAATTGCTAAATAATCAGAAGAAGTGTATTTATTGTTAATAAGATATTCAGCAGCAGCAATGAAATCATCAAACACATTTTGTTTTTGCATTTTTGTGCCTGCGTTATGCCATTTTTTGCCGTACTCGCCACCACCTCTAATGTTAGGCACTGCATAAACACCGCCTTGTTCCATCCAAACAGCATTGGCAATGCTAAAAGAAGGGGTCAAACTTATGTCAAAACCACCATAACCATACAAAATAGTCGGATTTTTACCGTTTAATTCAAGCCCTTTTTTATGCGTAATAATCATGGGTATTTTAGTACCATCTTTTGAATTGTAAAAGATTTGAGTAGACTCGTAATCTGAAGGATCGAAATCTATTTCAGGTTTCCAATATTGTGTGTATTCGCCAGAAGCAACATTGTATTTAAAAGTAGAATTCGGAGTATTGTAATTGGTAAAATAAAAGTAAAATTCTTTGTCATCTCTTTTACCTCCAAAACCACCTGCACTTCCTACACCGGGCAATTTAACTTCTCTAATTAATTTGCCATCAAAATCATATTGATATACTTTCGAAATGGCATCAACCATATATTCAGTAAAAAAATATCCGCCACCAGAACCAGCCGTTAAAACATTTTCAGTTTCAGGAATAAAATCTTTCCAATTATCTGAACTCGGATTTGCCGCATTGGTTATCACTATTTTTTTATTGGGAGCATCCATATTTGTTACTAAAAATAATTTGGATCCTTCATTGTCAATAACGTAGCTATCTGATTCAGTATGATTAACAATAGTAGCCAATGGGCTATTTGGCTTTGCCAAATCTTTTAAATAGAGTTTGTTGCCTGAAGTTGAATTAGAAGCAGAAATAATTAAATAGCGTTCATCTTCAGTTAAATAGCCACCAATATAGCGATGTTTTTCTTTGGAAACGCCACCGAAAACAACCTTATCAGAAGCTTGAGGTGTGCCTAATTTGTGATAGTATAATTTATGCTCATCTGTTTTGGTTGAAAGTTTACTTCCTTCAGGTTTGTCGTAACTAGAATAGTAAAAGCCTTCTTTACCTTTCCAAGAAATACCACTGAATTTAATATCAACAAGGGTGTCTTCAACTTGTTCGCGAGTTTCAGCATTTATGACTATCGCTTTTCGCCAATCACTACCCCCTTCAGAAATCAAATAGGTAGCTAAAGAACCATCTTTAGTAAAACTTAAACCAGCTAGCGAAGTAGTACCATCTTCTGAAAATTTATTGGGGTCTAGAAAAACTTCAACTTCTTCATCGCCTTTTTGGCGATAGACAACATATTGATTTTGGAGTCCGTCATTTTTATAAAAATAGGTATAAGCCCCTTCTTTAAAAGGCGATCCTAATTTTTCATAGTTCCATAATTTTTCTAGACGGTTTCGTAAATCTTTTCGAAACGAGATGCTGTCTAAATATCCAAAAGTAGTTTGGTTTTGCGTTTTTACCCAGGCTTCAGTTTCTGAGCTACGGTCATTCTCTAACCATCGATAAGGGTCTTTAACTTCAGTGCCGAAATACGTTTGAACAGAATCAGCTTTTGCAGTTACAGGGTAATTCACAATAATAGGGTCTTTTTTAGTTTGTGTTTGACAAGCACCAATGAATAAGGCTATTAGCGCCAAGGAAGCAATATATTTCATAATTAGAAATGATGGATTTTCTTTAAAAATACCATAAAAAAACCTTTAGCCTAACTTTAGGTTAAAGGTTTAACGTTCATAATACAGATGTATATGCTGTTTACACCAATTGATTTTCTACCAAATATTCAGCAATCTGAACAGCGTTGGTGGCTGCACCTTTACGCAAGTTATCTGATACAATCCAAATGTTTAGGGTATTGGGTTGTGTTTCATCTCTTCGAATACGCCCAACAAACACCTCATCTTTGTCATGTGCATAAATGGGCATAGGATAGGTATTGGTATCTGGGTTATCTTGAACTGTTACGCCAGGAGTATCATTTAGTAATTGCCGTACCTCATTCAATTGAAAATCATTGTGAAATTCAACATTAACTGATTCAGAATGCCCTCCTGCGGTGGGAATACGTACTGCAGTAGCACTCACAGAAAAAGTTCTGTCATCTAATATTTTTTGAGGCTCACGGGCCAGTTTCATTTCCTCTTTAGTATACCCATTTTCAAGAAAAACATCACAATGTGGTAATGCATTTCTACCAATTGGGTAAGGGTATGCCATTTCGCCTTTAATACCTGCAATCTCATTTTCTAATTGTTGAACTGCTTTAACACCTGTGCCCGAAACAGATTGATAAGTAGAAATAACAACACGTTTCATGTTATATTTTTCATGCAAAGGTGCAAGAGCCATTACCAACTGAATGGTTGAGCAATTCGGATTTGCAATTATTTTATCTGTTTTACTTAATTCATTTGCATTTATTTCAGGAACAATCAGTTTTTTGTCTGGATCCATTCGCCAGGCAGAAGAATTGTCAATTACCGTAGTACCTACTTCTGCAAATTTAGGAGCCCATTCTAATGATGTGCCCCCACCTGCTGAAAAAATTGCGATATCTGGTTTTGCAGCAACGGCATCAGCAAGACCTATGATTGAATATTCTTCATTTTTATAAGTTAGTTTTTTCCCTATGGAGCGTTCAGAAGCTATCAAGAGCAATTCCGTTATCAAAAAATTACGTTCGGCCAGTACTTTTAACATTACCTCACCCACCATGCCAGTGGCACCTACTACTGCTACTTTCATTTAATTCGATTTATGAAGAGCAAAGGTAGGTCAATGTCAAAGAGTTTACAAAATCTACTACCCGAATAATTAATTATTTAACAATATGTTACAAATAATACAAATTAAAAATGGAGTAAAAGAAACCGTCAATAACAATGAATGCTATTGACGGTTTATATTTCTCAAAAAAAGACTCTTTAAGCCTCCTAATTTAAAAACTTACTTTCTAAGAGAATCACGAATTTCAGTAAGTAAATCTTCTGCAGTTGGTCCTGCTGCTACTTCTTCAACAGGAGCTTTAGTTTTGTTGTATGCCTTAACGATTAAGAACATCACAAAGCCAACAATTAGTAAGTTAATAATTGTATTTAGCCAAGTACCCCACAAGATTGCATTTTCTGGAGAAGTTACTGCACCCGCAGCATCTACAACGGCTTCATCAAGAACATACTTTTTTTCGGCGAAGTCAATTCCTCCGGCGAAGTGACCTACAAATGGCATCGCAATATTATTTACAAAACCGTTAATTACTGCACCCAGAGCGGTAGCCATAATTACTGCAACGGCAAAGTCAATAACATTGCCAGTCATAATAAAATCTTTAAATTCTTTTAACATGATAAATAGTGTTTTTAATTGGTTAATTAAAATCGCACTCATGTGCGAACTCTTGTTGCAATGTAATGAAAAATTTGTTTTGTTACAAAGTCTACTGTAGATTTAGTCTTTGACGAAAATTCGCTTAATGCGCTGTGAAACACCCGTTAAGAGCTCATACGAAATGGTATTTGCATTTGAAGCAAATGAGTTGGCTGATGGGTTATTACCAAAAATGATGACTTCATCACCTTCTTGACATTCAATATCAGTAACGTCAATCATAATCATATCCATACAAATATTTCCAATGATAAAAGCTTTTTGATTATTGACTAAAACCTGGGTTTTACTATTGCCAAAATGTCTACTAATACCATCAGCATGACCAAGTGGTAGGGTAGCTGTTTTGCTCTGCCCCCTTGATTTAAAGGCTCTATTATACCCTACACTTTTACCGGGTTTAATAGTATGAATTTGAGAAATAATGGTTTTTAAGCTAGCAATAGGTTTTAATTCTTTGTCAAAATCAGCATCATTGCCAAACCCATGAAGGCCTATACCACTGCGAACCATATCATATTGATATTTTGAATAATTTATAATACCTGAAGTATTTAGTAGATGTTTTAAGGTAGAATTATCTAATTGTTGATCTATTTGTTTAACAATATTTTTAAATGCTTCAATTTGGTCATGGGTAAAATCACTTTCATTTTTGTCTTCAGATGCTGCTAAATGAGAAAAAATCCAAATTGCTTTTAAGGTTTTATTTTCATTTAATAATGTTGCAATAAAAGGTATGTCATCTGCTATAAAACCTAGTCTATTTAGTCCGGTATTGAATTTTAAGTGAACCGGATAGTTTTTAAATCCATTTTTCTTAGCAAAAAGTAAAAAATCATTGAGTATTTTCTTTGAATACAAACTAGGTTCAAGCTTGTTTTCTAACAATTCATTGAAATTGACAGTTTGGGGGTGCAGTACCAAAATAGGTATTTTTATTCCGGCTTTTCTTAACTGAACACCTTCATGAACATAGGCAACCGCTACATAATCAGCCCCGAGTTCTTCTAATTTTTTGGCAATTACTACGGCATCAGATCCGTAACCAAAAGCCTTAACTACGCCTAAAAATTTGGTTTGCGGCTTAATTTTTGAACGCAAATACGTATAGTTGTGTTCTAGATGATTCAAGTTTATTTCAAGAACGGTTTCAGTGGCCTTTGGCATCTTTATTTTTTGGAATTACTTCTTCAACATCAACATTCATTTTACTGACACGTTCACCTAACATAGCCTTATAATAGGCAGCCCTACTTAACGGTTCATATTCTTGGGTTTCACCCAAAAGAACAATGTCATCATTTGCTGATTTTCGATAACTGTAGTTAGCAAGATTTCCGGTTTGGGTACAAACCGCGTGCACTTTAGTAACATATTCTGCGGTTGCCATTAATGCCGGCATGGGTCCAAATGGGTTCCCTTTAAAATCCATATCTAATCCTGCCACCACCACACGAACTCCTTTATTGGCAAGGTCATTACAAACCGTTACAATTTCATCATCAAAAAATTGAGCCTCATCAATACCTACTACATCACAGGTGTCTCCTAGAATTCTAATGTTAGCTGCAGCCGGAACAGGTGTTGATCGAATTTCGTTGGCATCATGTGAAACCACCATATCTTCATCATAACGCGTGTCAACCATCGGTTTAAAAATTTCAACCTTTTGTTTTGCGAATTGAGCGCGTTTTAAACGCCTAATTAATTCCTCAGTTTTACCCGAAAACATGGAGCCACAGATCACTTCAATCCAACCGAACTGTTCTTGATGATTAACAGTATTTTCGAGAAACATTTTGTAATTTTAGACTAAAATAAGGTGTTTTTTCGTTCCAGTTAAGAGTAACTCTGAATAATAGTAAAAAAGGCATAACTTTTGCATTATTATTTCTTGAAAAATGAAGAGTTAGAATGTAAATCAATTTAGTACTGATGAAAAAAAAGTTAAAAGAAGAACTGGTAAAATTGTCAACTGAAATCATCACATCAGGTGATATGAATGAGCTTGGCGAAATGTATGATGCTGCCAAGAATTTATATGAAAAACTTGCAGTACTTAAGTTTATTGATGAAAAACTGAAAGATATTGAAATTGATGTTTCAAAAAATGTGATTGCTAAAAAGTTTGAAACCATGGCGAATGCCGTTTTGAATGCTAATTCGGGCGTACCTGAAAGTAATCCGCATCAAGAAGATATTATTTCACATCCGGGTATGGATACTATAAAAGATATGGTTTCTGAAATGCCTAATGAAAATGGAGTTGATCAAATTTTACAGGACTTTTTAGGTAAACCAGAAGAAAAAAAGACTTCCCTTGTTACTTCTAAAAAAGGGCAAAAGGAAACTTTTTCAAAGTCATTAAATGACACCTTAGCAGCTTCAAAGTTCAAGGTTGGTTTAAACGATCGTTTGGCTTTTGTAAAACATTTGTTCAATTCAAATGCTGAGGACTATAATCGAGTGCTTTCGCAATTAGAAACTATTGATACAGAAGAACGATCAATTGCCTTTATAACAAATATGATTAAACCAGAGTATAATAATTGGGAGGGCAAAGAAGAATATGAAGAACGCTTTATGGCCTTAATTGAACGAAGATTTGTTTGATTCAAATTGAATGCTAAAAATTAACCCTTCAAAATCTCTAATGAAGGGTTTTTTATGTCAAATAGTTTAGCAATGCGTAACTTGTAAGCTGATATTTAGTACCAAAAAACATGAAGGTTCAAAAAATAATTTACTACGTTTCTACAGCAGTTTTGACAATAATTATGATTTTTTCAGTGCAAATGTATTTGCGTAATCCTGAAGCTGTTGCGACTTATTTTGAAAGTGTAAATTACCCAGAATATTTGGTGTATCCATTAGCTACTGCCAAGGTTTTAGGTTTAATTGCCATTTGGGGAAATTTTTCAAAATGGTTGAAAGAATGGGCATATGCCGGTTTCTTTTTTGATGTGACTCTAGCTATTACTGCGCATTTAGTTAGTAAAGATGGCGGAGAAGCCTTTGCTATTGTGGCTTTTATTTCTTTGATAATTTCATATTTTCTTGGTAAAAAGATTAGACCTTAATTTTACGAATGGGAAAACTATATTTGGTTCCAACACCAATTGGTAATTTAGAAGATATGACGCTTCGCGCCGTTCGGGTGTTGAAAGAAGTTGATTGTATACTGGCCGAAGATACACGCACTAGTGGTAAACTGCTTCAACATTTTGAAATAGGCACTTCAATGCAAAGTCATCATATGCATAATGAGCATAAAACAGTTTCGGCGCTGGTGCAACGAATTCAAGCGGGCGAAAACATAGCTATTATTTCTGATGCAGGTACTCCGGCAATTTCTGATCCAGGGTTTCTTTTAACGCGTGCCTGTGTTGAAAAAGGAATTGAAGTTGATTGCTTGCCGGGAGCAACGGCATTTGTGCCGGCTTTGGTAAATAGCGGTTTACCTAATGATAAATTTGTTTTTGAGGGATTTCTTCCTGTAAAAAAAGGGCGTCAAACCAGATTAAAATTTTTGTCTGAAGAAACGAGAACCATGGTTTTTTACGAATCTCCGCATAAATTGATCAAAACGTTGACAAATTTTGTGGAGTATTTTGGAGCTGATAGGCCCGTTTCCGTTTCACGAGAATTGACCAAACTTTATGAAGAAACCGTTCGCGGTAGTGCAGAAGAACTTTTGAAACATTATGCTGAAAAACCGCCCAAAGGAGAACTAGTAATTGTAGTTGGCGGAAAGAAGTAATCTATTTGAAGGGCTTAGATGTCACAGTCAGCATGTCGAAGTGCTGTAAAAGCATTAAAAAATGAAAGAACTACTCTCAGAAATAAGAGCCTGTGATGTTTGCTCAAAAGTTTTGCCTTTAGGCCCAAGACCCATTGTAGCCGCCCATGCCCATGCAAAAATTATCATTATAGGTCAAGCACCAGGAACCAAAGTTCATGAAACAGGAGTGCCTTGGGATGACCCAAGCGGTAAACAGTTAAGAAAATGGTTAGGTGTTTCAGATGAAGTATTTTATGACGAAACTAAGATTGCCATAGTACCTATGGGTTTCTGTTATCCTGGAAAAGGAAAAGGCGGTGATTTACCACCAAGAACAGAATGTGCCCTGCTATGGCATCAAAAATTATTGGACAGCATGCCGAATCTAGAACTGATTATTCTAATTGGGGCTTACGCGCAGAAGTACTATTTGAAAAAAGAAATGGAAAAGAACTTGACTGAAACAGTTAGGGCTTATCAGAAGTATTTACCCAACTATTTTCCGTTACCTCACCCATCTCCAAGAAATCGGTTTTGGTTAAAGAAGAATCCCTGGTTTGAAGATGAGGTTGTTAAAGAGTTGAAGAAATTAATTTCAATGAGGTTTGGCTAAAGAACATTTGTCTTTTGTTTATCAGATGAGTTTACTTTCTTTTCATAGTTACCAATTGCATCTATTGTAGATTCGTTTAGATCTTTTAATTTTTCTATTCTTTTCAACTTGCCTCTTTCTTTGATATATGTAATAACAATCTGTTGCAAGGCGGTGGGTAACGATGATAAAAACCAATATGGGATCATAATTTTGTATTTAATTTTCAAAAATACTTTGAGCATTATTATATCGGTGTAACATGAAAAACCTATGCTCATACCGATTTAACGATATAGTAGATAAGATGTTTATTTTTGTATTTATGTTTCTATTAATCAGTTGCTTAAAAATTAGTATTAGCTACTACTTTTTTAAATTAAAACTTTAAAATAATTGAAAGAAAACTACGTCTAATGTAGGATAGCTGATTCTCCGATGAGCAGAAACTGCAAAATAAAAAAGGACAATTTGCGAAATAATAAACCCCGCCAAGTGGCAGGGTTTTAGATTTGGTCTAACGTCTAACAGCGAAGCGTTCTTGCATTTAATATCTACTTCCATCATGCTTTCCTTTTTCCCAACCGTGTTTACCTAAATATTGGGCGCCACTTTCTACGGCACCTTCTTCAATTGAGGTCCCCATAGAATCATTCCAACGGTTGAGGTATCCGAATAAAGAAATAACACCTAACATTTCAACAATTTCGCCTTCATTCCAATGCTGGTATAATCGCTCTTTTATTTCTGCATCAACACCATTTGGCACTTGAGAAGCTTGTAATGAAAAATCTAAAGCAGCACGTTCTGCTTCTGAAAAAGCAGGGTGGGTACGGTACTCCCATATATTATCTAATTGTTCTTGTTCAGCGCCGTAACGTTCGGCAGCGCGAATGGCGTGCGCTTGGCAATAACGGCAACCAGTGGCATTACTACTTACCCAGGCAATCATCCTTTTTAAGGCAGAAGTAACACGCCCTTCATTCGCCATAACCGCTTTATTCAAATTGATGAAAGCTTTTGAAATTGAAGGACGATGCTGCATGGTTAATACTGAATTCGGACAAAACCCTAAAGTTTCATTGAAAAATTTTGCAAGTTCTGCCGTTTCAGGACTATGACTTGGATCTAATGGATTTACTAAGGGCATATTGTAAAGTTTGAAGTTAGAAATACGAACCTTCGAATTCAAAAACGAACCATTTTCTAAGGCTCTAAATTATCGTACATTTATCTTTCACAAGAAACGAAATTTTATGGCAGCTACAAATCATATCACAACAAAATGGTTGGGCAATATGGCCTTTGAAAGTAACAACCCTTCAGGGCACAATTTAAAAATTGATATCGCAAAAGAAGATGGTGGCGATAGTAGTGGTTTTAGACCAAAGGCATTAATGCTTTCTTCACTTGCAGGTTGTTCAGGTCTTGACGTGGCCTCTTTAATGAAGAAAATGAAAATTGAAGTTGATGAGTTTACCATTGAAACTATAGCGAATCTTACTGATGAGCATCCTAAATTTTATGACAAAATTGTTATAGAATATCATTTTCATGGAGCTAACCTAGACGAAAAAAAACTTCAAAAAGCCGTTGATTTATCTATAGAAAAATATTGCGGAGTAATGGAGATGTTTCGGCGTTTTGCAGAATTGGATATTAAGACAGTATTTCATCACGCATAGTCTATGGATTTTTTAAGAACTCCAGCTGATCGATTTGAAAATTTACCTGGTTTTGATTTTAATGAAAATTATGTACAATTTCAAGGTATGCAAATGCATTACCTTGATGAAGGTTCTGGCGAGCTTATTTTGGCCTTACACGGTGAACCAAGTTGGTGTTACCTTTATCGTAAATTTATACCTGAACTAGGTAATTATCGCTTTGTTGCTCCTGATTTTTTTGGTTTTGGAAAATCTGATAAACCCACAAAAATTAAGGATTATAGCTATGCGTTTCATTTAGAAACATTAATTCATTTTTGCGAAACGTTAAAACTTCGAGATATTACTTTAGTTGTTCAAGATTGGGGCGGATTATTAGGACTAGGACTATTGGGCCAACATCCTGAATGGTTTAAGAGAGTGGTTATAATGAATACTTTTTTACCCATAGGAAAACCATTAAAACTACCTTTTAAAATTTGGCAATGGTTTTCAAGGTACCATCCTTCACTACCGGTTAGTAAAATAATTCAATTTGCTAGTCATAATTCTATATCAAATGAAGTCTTAAAAGCCTATGATGCGCCGTACCCCAATCGAAAATATAAGGCGGGAGCTCGTATTTTTCCATCGTTAGCACCCAGTACTAAGAATGACCTTGCAGTACCATATTTAAAGCAAGCAAGAGAAGTATTGGCTGAATGGAACAAACCAGCTTTGGTATTGTTTTCTGATAAGGATAAGGTTTTAGGGGGTTTAGAAAAGTTCTTTTATAAATTAATTCCAACAGCAAACAATCAACAAAAAATTATTATCAAAGATGCGGGACATTTTTTACAAGAAGAAAAAGGAGAAGAGATAGCCAGATATATTGATGCTTTTATTAAAGGAGATTTGAAAGTTAAAAATGCGTTGGACAATTAAACCCAAGCCTGAACAAGTAGAAATCAAGCGACTAGCTCATGAGCTAAATGTTGATGGTTTAGTAGCGCAATTACTTTTACAAAGAGGTATTTCAACCTATGATGGGGCAAAAAAGTTCTTTAGACCTCAACTTTCTGATTTGCACGATTCCTTTTTAATGAAAGATATGGATGTGGCGGTCGCTCGCATTCAAAAAGCGATTGCTTCTAATGAAAATATTTTGATTTTTGGCGATTATGATGTTGATGGCACCACCGCTGTTGCTCTAGTTTCATCGTATCTTTTAAGTCATTACCCAAATGTTGCAACCTACATTCCGGATCGTTATGCTGAAGGGTATGGGGTGTCTTATCAAGGCATTGACTTTGCTGAAGACAATAATTTTACACTCATTATTGCACTCGATTGTGGGGTAAAAGCTATTGATAAAGTCGCATACGCTAAAAAAAAGGAGATTGATTTTATTATTTGTGATCACCACAGACCAGGAGATCATTTACCTGATGCTGTTGCAGTCTTAGATCCTAAACGTGCTGATTGTGACTACCCTTATGATGAACTTTGCGGTTGTGGGGTGGGCTTTAAATTGATACAAGCTCTGGGTTCTCACAGGGGAGAAACCATTGAAGATTTGATTCCGTATTTAGATTTGGTGGCAACGGCAATTGGGGCTGATATTGTTCCTATAACAGGTGAGAATCGTGTTTTGGCATATCATGGTTTGAATGTGATTAATACAAATCCTAGAATTGGTTTTAAGGCCATAATCAATCAAATAAAGAAAACAGTACTGACTATTACTGATGTTGTTTTTATTATCGCACCGAGAATTAATGCTGCGGGTAGAATGGAACACGGGCAGCATGCAGTAAATCTTTTGACTGAGACTGATATTGAAAAGGCCACAAAGTTTGCTGCAGTTATAGAAAAGTATAATATAGACCGTAAGAATTTAGATAAGGAAATTACACAAGAAGCCCTAGCTCAGATTCAAAAAAATAATGAGGAAGAAGGCTTTACCTCAGTGGTTTATAAAGACTCATGGCATAAAGGTGTTATCGGCATTGTAGCTTCTCGATTGACAGAGACTTATTACAGGCCAACGCTTGTATTTACTAAAAGTGGCGATAAGCTCGCTGCATCAGCACGTTCAGTAAAAGGCTTTGATGTGTATAATGCGTTACAAGCATGCTCAGATTACATTGAACAATTTGGCGGGCATAAATATGCTGCAGGTTTAACCTTGCTTGAAGAGCAATATGGCAATTTCAAGCATCAGTTTGAAAAAGTAGTTGCTGAAACTATTGATCCTAATTTATTGACACCCGAAATTACTGTTGATGCACCAATAACTATCAAAGAAGTTACCCCCAAACTAATGCGAATATTGAAACAATTTGCACCCTTTGGCCCAGGCAATATGACCCCAGTATTTATGGCAGAACAGCTTCAAGATTCAGGTTATGCAAAGGGAGTAGGTCAAGATAAATCGCATCTTAAATTAGCAGTAACTCAAGAGGGTTATGGCCCGTTAGGGGGAATAGGTTTTAATTTAGGAGATAGGCTAAATACAGTTATTGGAAGACAAAAATTTGATGCTGTTTTTACTATTGATGAAAATGAATGGCAAGGAAATGTGAGTTTGCAACTGAAATTAAAAGACCTAAAATGAAAATTGAACACATTGCCATATGGGTTTCTGAGATTGAACTTATGCGAAGTTTTTATGAGAATTATTTTAATGCAAAGGCTGGCGATAAGTATATAAATCTTAAAAAGAACTTCACTTCATATTTTTTAAGTTTTACAGAAGGAACACGCCTAGAATTAATGTACAAACCAGAAATTAAGAATAATCAAAACCAAGGCACTGAACGATTAGGTTTTATTCATTTTGCCCTTTCAGTAGGATCTAAAGAAAAGGTCATTAACTTGACAGAATTGTTACGTAAAGATGGTTATGAAATAGTTGGAGAACCTAGAATTACAGGAGATGGCTACTATGAAAGTGTTGTATTAGATCCTGAAGGTAATCGAATTGAAATAACCATTTAATGTCAAAAGAGCTTGACCCATATGCTGCGCTGCGCTTTCGCGAATTCAATATTTTCTTAGCAGCTCGTTTTGCGATGGTTTTCGCTTGGTCAATGCAATTTATTGTTATTGAATGGCAGGTCTATTCAATGACAAAAGACCCTTTATCGTTGGGTATTATCGGTATAATGGAGTTCCTTCCGGCGGTACTAATGGCACTTTTTGCTGGGCACATAGTCGATCAAAAAGAGAAGCGCAATTTATTAATCAAATGTATTTTAGGATTCTCTGTTATTAGCTTTGGCCTCTTTATGCTAAGTGACCCTTCATTGGTATCAGAATTGAGTTCAAAAACCATTTTGCATGCTATTTACTTTCTAGTTTTTTTAGGAGGTATTGTACGCTCTTTTATAGGCCCTACAATTTTTTCTTTAATTGCTTTAATTGTTCCTAAAAAGGTGTATCCGAATGCTGCTACCTGGAGCAGTACTACTTGGCAAATGGCTTCTGTTTTAGGGCCCGCATTGGCAGGCTTTTCAATCAGTTGGGTTGGTGTTCATTGGTCAATGTGTCTCATTTTTGGGTTCTCAATTTTGGCTTTACTTGCCATTTTTAATATTTCAAGAAAACCTATTTTAAATCCTAAAATTGGTGAGCCCGTTTTTCAAAGTTTAAAAGAAGGTTTGAATTTTGTTTTTGAAAGTAAAGCGATATTCGGGGCTCTGACTTTAGATATGATTGCAGTTTTATTTGGTGGTACTGTTGCACTTCTGCCCATATATGCACAAGACATTTTACACGTAGGTTCTGAAGGCTTTGGTGTTTTAAGAGCTGCGCCTGCTGTTGGCGCGGCTTTAACTATGATTGGATCCACTCATTTTCCCATTCATAAAAACGCAGGTAAAAAGTTACTTTGGGCTGTCTTTGGGTTTGGGTTGAGTATTATTGTATTCGGACTCTCAACGTATTTTTGGTTGTCGGTTTTTGCACTCTTTGCTTTAGGGGCATTAGACGGAATTTCAATGGTTATTAGGCAAACGATTTTACAACTAAAAACACCTGATCATATGCGTGGTAGAGTCGCCTCTGTAAATTCTATATTTGTAGGTTCTTCTAATGAATTAGGAGCTTTTGAAAGTGGCGCTACTGCTAAATTAATGGGTACAGTTACAGCCGTTGTTTTTGGCGGCACAATGACCCTTTTAACAGTTGGTTTTACAGCCATAATTTCGCCGACATTTAGACGTTTAGATTTACGAGCTGATGTTGAAGAACATGAGGCAGATAAAAGTTAGTATTTTTTCAACGAAAGTTCTTTTCCATCAAAAACAGCATAGGTAAAATAGGTAACCCAATCACCTAAATTGGTATACTTTGATTTTTCACTGATATTTATTTGTAAAGGAAGGTGGCGGTGGCCAAAAATAAAATGGTCATAATGCTGTAGTTCTAATTTTCGTTTTGCGTATTGCACTAACCATTCTTTGTCTTCGCCTAAAAATTGGGCATCATCATCGCCAGAAATTAATTTATTCTTTACAGAAAAGTATTGCGCAACTTTCACTCCAATATCTGGATGCAACCATCTAAATAACCACTTTGCAAAAGGGTTTGTAAAGACCTTTTTCATTCGTTTGTACCCCTTATCATGAGGGCCTAAACCATCACCATGACCAATAAAAAAAGAAGTGTCCTTTATTTTATATTGCTGAGGTTTATGAAAAACAGGAATGTTGAGTTCTTCTTCAAAATATCCGTTCATCCACAAATCATGATTGCCAACAAAATAGTAAATAGGAATGCCTGAATCGGATAGTTCAGCAAGTTTACCCAGAGTACGTGTAAATCCTTTAGGCACAACTGTTTTATATTCCATCCAAAAATCAAAAAGATCTCCTAATAAGAAAATAGCACCGGCATCCTCTTTTATTTCATCTAACCAAGCCACAAATTTCTTTTCTCGCAGTTGGCTTGATTCCATGGTTGGAGCACCTAAATGATTATCACTAGCGAAATAGACGTTCTTGTCTGGCGAAATGTTGATGGTTGTCATTTACGTAAAGATAATAATTCCACCTTGGAGGAAGTTATAGCGTGTCATTATCTGAGGCATACCATTCAGCATATGAAGTATCTGTTTCTTGTAATTTAAGCGAATGAAGCATTATGTTTTTTGGTAAGCGTTCTTTAATTTTTTGTACAAAATCAATAACCATGTTTTCACTGGTAGGCTGATAATCAGCCAAAATTACATTATGACCACGTTCAGTTAATTCTTTTGCCAACTCAATATGAGGCGTATTTTTATTAAAAACAGTGGCGTGATCAAATTGATTAACAATTTCTTCTTTGACTATTTTTTTTAAATCTCCAAAGTCGATGACCATTCCTTGCTTTACATGAGAAGTATCTGTGATAGGCTTTCCGATAACAGTAACTGATAGCTTATAACTATGACCATGTACGTTTCTACACTTACCATCATAGCCATACAAAGCATGACCTGTTTCGAAGTTAAATTGTTTGGTAATTCTGATGTTACTCATTATAAAATATTGAGTAGCAAAGGTAGGAATTATTAAGGGTGAATCTATAGACTGAAAATAGACAAGAACTTAATTAACAAGTATGATATTTGATTCGGAAACTAAAGCCACATGACAACAATCAGCACCCACAATAAATTCGCCTTCAGCAACTACATTTCCGTCAACAAAACCGTTAAATTCAAGGTTTCTTTGGGTGTTTTGATTGGCAAGAACAAAAGTGTCATTATAGATAGGATATTCACCAGTAAGTTGCGAAAACCGCAGTTCACTTTCACTAATAGGTAAAGTAATATTCTCATTCGTATCTATATCTCGAACTTCAAAGTTATCTAAGAACACAGCATTATCTGAATTGTCTTGAACCGATACAAATAAAGTAACAAAAATTTCTGTACATGCTACATTAGAGCAATTGGTATTTATTTGATTATCAGCAGTATTACAACCAATAGCTAATAAGATTAAACCAAAAAGAAATGTCTTTTTCATAGCTTGTTTGAAGACGGGTATAAAATTCAATAGAAGTCTTAGAAATGTATTTAGCCTAGATGTTTAGCGCTTATACTTTCTTTTGGTACGTACGCGATTTACAAAATAAATAACAATGACTAAAAGAGCCATCATTGGCAAAATAAGATCGCTGTTCAAAAAATTAAGAATTTCCATAATGCAAAGTTTAGGCAATAAAAACGATAAAAAACATAGCTTATTATTTTTTGAATTTGCTTAGTGTGTTTTTTGTGAATTCAGATAAGGCCAATTTACCCGTAATAGCAGCACGTTCTGTCAATAGAGTTTTCCAATGGTCAGTATTTTTCCAAAGGATTTTTCTCCAATCTTCTAGTGCTTCAGGATTATAGGAGGCTAACTTTTCTGCGAAAATTTCTAGCTCTTTATCTAATTCCTTAATACCATCAAATACCTTTGAATACAATCCATTTTCTTTTGCCCAATAGGCGTTTTTCCATTCTAATGGCGAAAGTGAAAGTTCAGATAGTGCTGCTGCTCCTATTTTTCTTTCTACGGCAGGCTCAATGACAAAAGGCGCAATACCAATAGTTAATTCTGATAATTTGATTGAGGCATCAACTGATGCAAAAACATAATCACAGGCAGAAACCAAACCGACACCGCCTCCCACAGTTTTACCCTGAACTCTGCCTATAATAACTTTTTTGCAAGTTCGCATGGCGTTTATAACATGGGCAAAGCCACTAAAGAATAGTTTACCTTCTTCTAGATTTGATACCGCAATTAATTCGTCAAAAGAAGCACCGGCGCAAAAAGCACGATCACCCTCTGATTTTAGAATGATTACCGAGATTTCTTTGTTCTCAGATAGTTTATCAAATTCTGCTGTAAGTCTGTTTAGTAGTTCGGCTACAAATGAATTACTGGCGGGGTGTCCAAATTCTATAGTAGCAACCTTACCTGTAATTTGTGTGTATAAACTTCCGTTTGCTCTATTTGTACCCATAACTAAATATTTTGTTCAAAATTAGGGGTTTTGTAAGAGAGGTCGAAACTTTCTACGAAACTTCCAGACCAGCGCTACGCCACGAATTAACATCCAAATGGTAAATGCAATCCAAATACCGTGTAGTTGCCAATTCATATATTTTCCCAAATAGAGAACAGGAATAAATCCTAAAAATGTGGCGGTCAATAGGGTATTTCTTAAATATTTCATTTCTCCTAACCCTTTAAACAATCCATCTAAAACAAAGGCCATGGTATTCATAGGCCATCCTACAATCACAATAAAAAAGATGCCATAAAAACTTTCTAGAACGGCAATTTCATTAGAAAAGAGCTTTCCAATTGACTCATAAAATGAAAATCCGAAGAGTACTAAAACAAGACTAACTAAAACCCCGTACAGCATTATTTTTTTTGAAAGCGACCAGAGTTGGTTGTAATTTTCAGCCCCTAAGAGTCGCCCACCCATTATGTTGCCTGCAGCACCATAACCATCAATAAAAAAAGCAGAGAACAACCAAATATTTATGGCGATAGTATGTGCAGCTATATATTTATCGCCAAGGGCTGTGGCCTCGCGAACTGCTAAAATTAATGCCGTGTTAAGGGCAATAGCTCTAACAAAAAGATTTAAACTCATAATAACCAAACGCCTTAATTCTTTGTGTAAAGGCAACACCAATTTGAGACTTATGTTGGTTTTAGTTATCAATAGAATAAATGCCATAATGGCCATCACTACCTGTGCAATTAAACTCGCCCAAGCGGCTCCTTCAAGATACATTGGGGATAAAATACCATCAATACCATACACAAAGGCAAAATCTAAAGCAACATTCAACACAGCACCAGTTATGGCTATCATCATTGGCCAAAAAGTGTTTTGTAGACCGCGAAAAATACCCATTACGGCGAAAACAAATAGCGTTAACGGAAAGCCCCAAACCCGAATAGAATAATAAGAAATACAGTAGTTTAATATTTTACCTGATGCATTTAAAAGTCTAAAAATGTCATCTACAATAAATATGGTTGAGAGTAAAATTAAAATACTCAAACCAATATTTAAATAGATCGCTTGTGCAGGAAGGGTTTTAACTTCTTCTATTTTGCCAGCTCCTAAATATTGAGAAATGATGGCTGAGATGGCACTACGCGTTTGACCTAGAATCCAGATTAACATTGACAAAAAAGAACCAACGATACCCGCTGCAGCTAGAGATGCAACCCCATCAACGGGAATATTACCTACAATTGCTGTATCGGTTATTGACAACAAAGGTTCTGCTATGCCTGCAATAGTTGCCGGAATTGCTAGTTTGTTAATTGATTTGAAATTAATGGGCGTTTTTGGAACTTTCATTGGCTATAGCACAAGTTCGTAACAATAAAAAGGATGTTCACTTTGGTTTGGAAGAAAAATAGCTTCAAGTCTTTGATAACCTCTAGTCTCATAGAATTCTTGATTGCGTTTGTTTTGACTAAAGGTGTCTAATCGAACAGAAACAAAACCATTTTCTTTGGCGTAAGCTTCGGCAAAATCCATAAGTCTTTGTGCATAGCCTTGGCCCTGCAGAATAGGAGTAATGGCTAAACGATGAATGTAGATGTTATTTACATTTTCAGTACGCCATTTGATAGGAATATATTCTTCATCCATTAGGGTAGTGATAACAATGGTGCCAATCACTTTTTTATTCAATTCAAGTACATACAATTCTTCTCTTTCAATGTCTTTTTCAAAAACAGATGCAGAAGGATAGTATTCATTCCATTGATAAATTCTATTTGCAATCATGTGTTTCGCACAAGCGTTACAAATGGCTAGTATGTCGGGTATTTCTGATATCTTTGCACGGCGAATCATTCGTGAAGGTCAAATTATATTGTAAATTTAGAACATAATTAATAATCTTTTCCATGAAAAACATTCTTGTCCCAATCGGTTCTTCAAGTAAAGGTCAAACCCTTCAATATGCGATAGATTTTGCTGCTGAATTTTCAGCACAAGTTTTTGTTATGGATGTTTTTAGTGTTTCAGCCAAGACAGGGAATTTGGTTAATATTTCAAAAAAAGTTGAACAACTTAGTAAAGAGCAGTTGAAAGAAGTTATTTCAAAGGTTAACACAAAAAATACCACGGTCAAAATTGCAACTTATAATGGCGATATTATTGACGGCTTAAAGGAAATTGATAAGGATTTAGGAATTGATTTAATCATTCTAGCGCCAAGAAGTAATGACATGAATGAAGAACTATATTTGGGTAAAACTAGCGGTCGGATAGTTAAAAAGACAAATATTCCTGCTTTAGTGGTTCCACGAGGAACTGTTTTTAAATCTTCCAAAACAGTGCTTACTGCATTTAAATCAGGAGTTGTTAAGAAGAAAAGTGCCTTAGATGCGTTACTTGCATTTCAAAAGAAGTTTAAAACCACGATTCATTTGCTTTTGGTAAAAACACCTGGTTATTCTCAAGATGACTTAAAAGTGAATACTGATTTAATGGATATTAGTGAGCAACTTACTATAACAGATAATGCCACTACCTATCAAGGAGTGTTAGAACATTTTCAATCTCATCAACCAGATTTACTGTGCGTTTTTAGGCGTAAAAGGGGGTTTTTTAAAAAGCTTTGGGAAAAGAGCACCATTTTAAAATCCGAGTTTTTTGTTAAAATTCCGGTGTTGATTTTACGTGTAAAAAAGGATTAAAAAAACCACCAACGATTGTTGATGGTTTGTGGAGAATACCGGAGTCGAACCGGTGACCTCTTGCCTGCCAGGCAAGCGCTCT